>DATIDO010000798.1:0-7137 GCA_035456245.1 Polyangiaceae bacterium | reverse complement strand
GGACGCGTCGTGCATCAGTTCGTCCTCGAGCACCAGCACTCCGAGCGCGCTGCACTTCTGCCCGGCGTGCCCGAATGCGCTGCGCAGCACGATCGAGACGGCCTGTTCCCGATCGGATAGCGCGCTCACGTACAGGCCATTTTTTCCTCCGGTCTCCGCCAGCAAATGCAGGTCCGGCCGCTTGCGTAGGAACAGTCGGGCCGTGCTGGTGGCGCCGGTGAGCGCCACGACGCGCACGCGGGGATCCTCGATCAAGGCCGAGGCGTGCGCGTCGGAGCAAGGCACGAACTGGAGCGCCGCGCGAGGGATGCCGACGCGGTGGCAGATGCCAACAGCGGCCCAGGCCACGAGCGGGGTTTCGGGCGCTGGCTTCAGGAGAACGGGGTTGCCTGCCATCAGCGCGGCGAAGCAGCCACCGAGCGGAATGGCGAGAGCGAAGTTCCAGGGCGGGACGACGACGGTCGGGCCCCGTGGCTCGAGCCGGAACGTGTCCGCGCGTTCCTGGTACGAGCGGGCATAGTAGCGCGCGAAGTCGATGGCCTCGGAGACCTCCAGATCGGCCTCGCGAACGCGCTTGCCTGCGTCGAGCACCAGCAGGGAGATGAGCCAAGGCCGCTCGCGCTCCAGCTCCGCGGCAGCACGCTCGAGCCAGTTGGCCCGCTCGATAGCGGGGACCTCGGCGACCAGCTGCGCGGCGTCCGCCAATTGACCGAGCGCCGAGCGCAGCGTTCGGGGGCCTGCCAGTCGGGTTTGGTAGGGCACGACACCGGGTCGCGACGGGTCGAAGCCGGGGAGCTCGACGCGCTCGGCTGGCTCGGCGAAGTCGCGTGCCTCGGCCAACAACGGACCGACCTCGAAGTGGGTCTGACGTGTGCCGGTCAGGGCTCGTTCGAGCTCGGCCTGAACCCCAGGCTGACTGAAGTCCGTGTCCGAGGCATTGCGAAACTCGGCGCGCGCGTCGTCGGTCGGTGTGCGGCTCACGTTCGCGCGATAGCTCGACGGCAAGGGACCTCGAGCGAGCCGGCAAGCTTCCAAGAAGCGCTCGCGCTCGCGCACGAAGCGTTCGTCGCCCGATTCCATCCCCACGGCGTTCGAAAGGAAATTCTCCGGTGAAGTGTTCTCGTCCAGCCGCCGAACCAGGTAGGAGAGCGCCGCCGGGAAGCTCTCGGGGGTCACGCATGGGCAGTACAAGAGCAGGGGCCCATGCAGCTCGCACAGCACCCGCCCCGTCGCCCCGGCCATCCCTTCCAGCATCTCCAGCTGGAGGGAGGAGCGGGTGCCGCTGCGCTCGGCCGCCAACAGACCGAGTGAGAGATCGAAGAGATTGTGGGAGGCGAGGCCCAGCCGGATCCAGCCGGAGCGGGCAGCGCTCAGCAGGCGCAATAACAGGCGCTTGTAGTTCGCGTCGACCAGGCGCTTTTCGGGAAAGATGGGCAACGGCAGGCCGGCGAGGGAGGACTCGATGCTCTCGGCGGCGAGGTTCGCGCCCTTCACCAGTCGAACTCGAATGGGTACCCCACCCGCCTCCAGTCGTGAGCGGGAAAGGTGCAGCAGACGCTCGGCGGCGTCGACGCTGTCCGGCAGGTAGGCTTGGAGGGCCACCCCGATGCGCGCACCGAGCAGCGAGGGCACGCTGGCCAGCCTTTCGACGATCTGCAGTGTGGGCTCCAGATCGCGGTGGGCCTCCATGTCGAAGTAGAGCAGGCGGTCGCGCCGCTGCAGGGCGGTCAGAATGGCTTCCATGCGGCTGGCGAGCAGCGGCACCAGTTGGGGAGCCGCCCACGGCTCCAGGCGACTGGAGAGCGCCGAGAGCTTCACACTGAGGGCGTCGATGTCGTCGCGCGCGGCCAGCGCCAGGTAGAGTTCGAAGCGTCGGGCGGCCTCGGCTTCGCTCGTCACTTCTTCGCCGAGGTAGTTCAAGTTGATGTGAAAACCCCGTGCTCGACGTTCGGCGAGCCGTAGGCCGAGCGCTGGCTCGCTGGCGTCCAGGACGAAAGGCACTGCCTCCTTGTGCAGGCGGTCCATCACGGCCCGCATGGCCGCGGTTGGCACGAGCGGGCCCAGGTCGCCGAGCGCCCGAAGTCCGAGTCGATCGAGCAGCGGCATGCCTCGGCTGCTGGTCGTGGTCAGCACCTCGCGGACCGCCGCTAGTGACTTGGCCGCGCGCGAGCTGCGGAGCGCGCGGTCGGTGAGGGTCAGAGCGAGGAGCTGACTCGAGGGAGAAGCCACCAGCTGGGCGAGCGTTCGCTGATGCTTGGCTTCGGCCGCGGTTTGGCGGCGTCGACTCTCGGTCAGCACCAGCGTGGCCAGCTCGATGGCAAGGGGAGCGAGCTCGTCCAGCGCCGCAAGTTCGTCCAGCGCCGCAAGTTCGTCCAGCGCCGCGAGACCGTCCGGCGCTGCAAGGTCATCCAGCGGTGCAAGAGCATCCAGCGCCGCAAGCTCGCTTCGGTCTTTGCTCTCAGCGGATATGCTCGGGGTGGCGCCCGCGCTGCTCGCAACGGATCCCCGCGCGCGCGTCAGGAGCTGCTCGGCCGCGCGGTCGAATGGGGACGGGTCACGGACCCGGCTGTCATGCTGGTCCACGGAGGCTCAGCATAGCAGCCCGTCGTGTGCGTCCCAGCCAGCCAACGCTCTTGCGAGGAACGATCGAGAGTTGGTACACGCTGTCACCCATGCGCGCGCGCGTTTGCGACTGACTCGGTGGTGAGCCGGAGTAGCCGGGCGTTCGAACGTCACGGTGGACTCCCCGTGCGGATTGGGGTGCGGCCATTCGAGAACGAGAGGATCACTCATCATGTCGGAACGACCCATGCACGCCATTCCCGGAGCTTTCCAGAAACTCCAAGGTCTCTATTCCGAAGGGGTCGAAGCCCTGGAGCAGCATGATTTCGAAACGGCGGTCTCCAAGTTCGACGAAGGGATCGCGCTCGATGACCACTTTCGTCACATGTACGTGACCATGTACACGCACCGCGGGCGCGCACTGATGGGCTTGGGCAGGTTCGACGAGGCGGCCGCAGATCTCGGCAAGGCGCTGGAGATGGAGCCGGAGCCCCACTACGCGAACCTCCACTTCCAGCGTGGGTTCGCCTACGACAAGGCCGGCAACGCCGAAGCCGCCCTGCGTGACTTCGACGCTTCGATCGCGCTCTATCAGGACTACGCCGGTCCGTTCCACATGCGCGGCAGATTGCACCTGCAGGCTGGACGCTACGGCGAGGCGATCCGTGATTTCGATCGGGTGCTCGAGCTGCAGCCGAGCCAGGAAGCCACGCGGCTACGGCAGGAAGCGGTGACCAAGGGGGCCCACCAAGCGCAGGAGACGGTGGGCACCGGTACCTTGGACGCGGATCCCGTCGTCTTCCCGGGCCAGAAGCTCGCCAAGCTCAGCGACTACGTTGCGTTCACGAAGCGACTTCAGACCGGTGACATGATGGGCGCGCTCTCGGCTTACGGCCTCGACATGATGTCGTATGGCGCGGTGGCTCAGGCCTGGGCGGCGAAGCTGGGTGGCGATCCCGTGCTCACCGCCCAGTTTGCGCGGCTCATGAGCGGCGGTTGAGGCGGTTTCGGCTGGTTTCGAGGGGGGCTCGGCGAGCCCGAGAGAGCCGGTCCGCGGGCCCCTTCGAGTGCTCCGTCTGTGCCAATGGGGAGTGTGCCAAGGGGGACGCAGGGTGGCTGGAGGATCCAATTCCCAGCCTTTTTTGGCTGCAGCAGCCTTGGCCCCCCTCTGACATTGGGGTCATGCTGCATGTTTCCTGCCACATGGTATGCGGCGACCCAGACCATGCCACAGCAGACCCTTCGCGTCGTAATCGTCGTACCGACGTACAACGAGGCCGAGAACATCCGCCGACTGATCCCCGCTCTGCAGCAGCAATTTGCGACCCTGTCTCATGACATGAACGTGCTGGTCGTCGACGACAACTCGCCGGACGGGACCGCCGACGTCGTGCGCAGCTTGCAAGTGCAATACCCCAACGTCTTCATGATTCAGGGACAGAAGGCGGGTCTCGGCGCCGCCTACCGTCGCGGGATGCTTCACGCTCTCGAGGAGCTGGCGGCCGATGTGGTGTTCGAGATGGACGCCGACTTCTCGCACAAGCCCGAGGACGTGCCGCGCCTGCTGGCCGAGATCGACGCCGGGGCCGACTGCGTGATCGGCAGCCGCTACGTCAAGGGCGGCAGCATCCCATCGAACTGGGGGTTCATGCGCAAAGCCAATTCCTGGGGTGGCAACTTGGTGGCTCGCTGGTTGGCGGGCATCTATCGCATTCGCGATTGCACGGCTGGCTTCCGCGCCATCCGCGCGAGGAACCTGCGCGAGGTCGATTTGGAGACGACCAACGTCCAAGGCTACGCCTTCCAGGTTGCGCTCCTGCATGCCCTGGTGACGCGTGGCGCGCGCACGGTAGAGATCCCCGTCGAGTTCATCGACCGAACTGCGGGCGAGTCGAAGCTCGGCCTGTCCGACATCGTCGAGTTCATTGCCAACGCCTGGTGGATCCGCGTGCGTAGCTCCGCGACCTTCCTGCGTTTCTTGGCCGTGGGAGCCTCGGGCGTCGTGGTGAACCTGGCCTTCTTCACGCTCTTTCTGCGATTCGGTCTGCACAAATATCTGGCTTCGCCCATCGCCATCGAAATCTCGATCATCTCGAACTTCGTGCTCAACAACTACTGGACCTTCGGGGCGCGCAAGGTCAGCGAGCGCACGGGTATCCGTGGTCTCAAGTTCAACGCGGTCTCGCTGCTGTCTCTCTCGGTGAGCTACGGAATCTTCGTGCTGTTGACTCTCACCTTTCCAAACGTTGCGCCGCAGGTCCATCAGCTGGTGGGCATCGTTCCGGCCACGGTCGTCAACTACCTGCTCAACAACTACTGGACGTTCCGACGTGTCGAGGCCTGAGGCGAGCGGCGTGTCGCCCACCACGGACGCTACGGAAGGCCGAGGCGGCCGAGACGGCTGGCGTCGAGACGACTGGCGCCGAGGCGGCTGGATTGGCCTGGCAGGATTCGTCGTTCTGACGTTCCTGTCGTTCTTTCCTCTGTTCTCGGTCTACCATCCGCCTCTCCAGGATTACGCCAACCACCTGGCGCGCATGTTCGTGCTCGTTCACCCGGACGATGCTCTGCTCCAGCGTTTCTGGACCATCGCCTGGCACCCCGTGCCGAACCTGGCGATGGACTGGCTCGTCCCGCTGCTGACTCGGTTCATGCCCCTGGCCCATGCCGGCAAGGCCTTCGTGGCGCTGACAATCTTGCTGGCGGCATCTGGAACGGGGGCATTGCAGTGGGCGCTGTACCGCAAGGTGTCGCCGCTCGTTCTGCTGTCGTTCCTGTTCGTGCACCACTTCGCGTTGCAAAAGGGCTTCCTGAACTTCTCGTTCGCCCTCGGGCTTTCGCTGTGGGCGCTCGCGGGCTGGGTGCTCGTCAGCGACCGTGGTGTACTCGTGCGCCTCGTCTACGGCGTGCTGGCTTCGCTGCTGACGTTCTTTGCACATCTGCACGGCTTCGGCCTGTTCGCTCTCTCGATCGGCGCTTTCGAGTCCAGTCGGGCCTGGCTGGAGCGACGGGAACGCGCCCTCTGGATTCGGCCCGCCGTGGCTGCGCTCGCGACACTTCCAGCAGTCTGCATCTACGCCTTCGTCTCGCCGCACGAGCCATCCGAAGCACCGTTCAAGGCCGGGCTTTTCGCGAAGAAGCTGGTCTTCACCCGCTACGTGATTCCCACGTTGTCGCCGTCTTGGGATCTCGTCACCACCCTCTTGCTGACCGGCCTGCTCGGTTTCCTCTTGGCGACTCGATCGATTCGAGTCCATCGACACCTGGTGCCGTACTTCGCCTTCATCGTCGTTGCCTATTTCGCCCTGCCGGCCGAGGGGATCGGTGGGGCGAACGCGGACTGGCGCATGATCGTGGTGCTGCCATTCGCGTTCTTGGGGGCGCTCGAGCCAGCGCCCAAACCCGCCAACTCGCACACGACCGGGCTATGGGTGGCGGCACTCGTAGCCGTTTGCACGTTTCGCTTCATCGGTGTCGAGCGTCTCTGGCATGGCGCCGATCGGACCTATCGGGACACCAGCAAGCTCCTCCAGCGCTTGCCCGAGGGCGCCTCACTCATGACCTTGGTTCGCGGATTCGGCTACGACGAAGCCACGATCGAACGACCGCTGAACAACCTGGGGTCTTTCGCCGTCATCGAGAGGCGGGCCTACGTTCCCACTCTGTTCGCCAAGATCTCCCAGCAGCCTCTGCAGCAACGCACGATCCCCGAGCAGCCATGGCGTCGAGGACAGGCGACCAGCGCATTCTTGCGCAAAGGCAGCTTGCCCGATTGCGAAGTGATCGGTCACTTCGACTACCTGCTCTTGGTGGATCGGAGTGACACCGCGCCACCGTGCGGCGCCGTGAAGATCGCGCGTCTCGACGACGTGGCGCTGTATCGATTCGCGCACTCGGCTACCGAGCAGAGCGCGCGTTAGACCCGCGCAGAGCTCCAGCCTGTGGCCCGGACGCGGGGAGGCTGGCTCGGGGGCTGGCTCGGCGGAACGTTGCCCAGCCGTTGGCTCGGATCGATCGATTTCTCGAGCAAGAAGCGACGGTGGGCGCGCGGACTCGAGCCGCAGACCTGCGAGAACACGCGATGGAACTTGGCGTAACTGCCGAAGCCTGCGGCCAGCGCAGCCGTCAGCAGATTGTCCTGCTCACCGTCCCAGCGCCGCACGAACGCCTGCACGCGACAGTAGTTGAGGTATTGCAGGGGGCTCACGCCCACCCCGTCCTGAAAGAGATGCGACAGCCGGCTGGTACTGACACCAGCCTCGCGAGCCAACTCCGCCACATCGAGCACTTCACTCTCGATCGACTCTGCCAGTCTGCGAGCTCGACGGACGCCAGCGTGGCCCCCGTGCGGCACCTGCGAAGGTGGACAGGGCCTCAACTGGCCGAGCCGCGATTCGATGGCAAGGGTGAGACGCTCGACCTCGGTGGGCTTGGGCCGTAGCCACAGTTCGCGAGACAGCCGCGCCAGGTCGCGAAAGTCTTCGGCCTCGAGGCGTAGGACACTCGCTGCTCCGTCGCCCGCTGCTCCGTCGCCCGCTGCTCCGTCGCCCGCTGCTCCGTCGCCCGCTGCTCCGT
>DATIDO010000797.1:0-2827 GCA_035456245.1 Polyangiaceae bacterium | reverse complement strand
ATTGCGGAAAAGAGGCCGATCTACGCACGCCAGTGGGGAGGCACATCGCTTGCACCAGCCACCGAGGGTCGTTGCGACGGTTCGCCGGCGCATCGAGGTGAGGGGTAGGGAGCGCATGTGCGCGGAAGAGAGAGACGATGTCGAGCACGTTCGGCGAATATCAGCTGATCGAAATTCTCGGCCGCGGTGGGGCCGCGACCGTTTACCGGGCTTTGGGCCCACGCAGGCCGGATCGGCCGCGCGCTGTCGCGCTCAAGTTGCTGCACGAGACGCTGCGCAACGACGAGTACGCCAGCATGGCCTTTCAGTGGGAAGGTCAGCTGGGACTGCTGCTTCGGCATCCCAACCTGGTGCGCACGTATGGCATCGAGAGCCTGGAGGGGCAGACTGCCCTGGTCCTCGAGTATGTCGAAGGGCCGACCCTGCTCGCGCTGCACCATCAGCTGCAGCAAGCGCCTTGGGTGACCAGTGACCAGTACGTGGCGGCCACCTTGGTTGCGCAGGTTTGCCGCGGTTTGGGGGCACTCCACAGCGTCCACGACGAGGATGGCGCGCCGCTGCACTGCGTCCACCGCGACGTCTCGCTCGGCAACGTGGTGGTGAACGCCGAGGGGCAGGCCAAAGTGATCGATCTGGGGGTGGCCTACTCGGAGGGGCACGTCCTGCAGACGGCCGCCGGGACCGTGCGAGGAAAGCTCGCCTACATGGCGCCGGAGTATCTGCAAGGCAGGCCCTGGGATCATCGGCTCGACGTCTGGTCGGCCGGCGTGGTGCTGTGGGAGATGGCGACCGGACGTCGACTGTTTCGACGGGCGAGCCCCTCCGAGACGGTAGCGGCCGTCTTCACCGCAGCGGTTCCGGATCCGCGCGCACTACGGCCGGGGATCTCCCCCATGCTCGCAGCGATCGTGCGCGTCGCGCTCGATCGTCGCCCCGAGCGCCGCTACGCGAGCATGGAGGAAATGGCCAACGACCTGGATGCCGTCGTCGCCGAGGCCAGCCCCTACGATGCCCACGCGGTCAGCGCCTGGCTGGGCCGACTCGCCTGGGAATCGCAGTCGGGCGTGCACGAGGTCGCCCACGATGCGGCCCCGCTGGAAGGGCGCGACGACACGACGCGGCGCGCGTTCGTGGGCGGCATCAGGCACGGCTGAGGCCTTGGGTTCGCGTTCCTCCGGCAGGCTCAAGCCCGCGGAGGAACCGAACGCCGCAGGCGGGCTTCCATCTCCGGAAAGACATGCCGCTCGAGCGCCGGAGCGTGAATGCCCAAGAACCACTCGCGCCAATCGATGCGGTCGGGGTGCCAAGGGAACAACTCCTGCTCGGCTGGACTCAAGCGCGCGAACGCGCGGCGCACCTCGGCGGCGCTGAACACGTACTGGTACTCGGCGACGAACGGCAGGAAGGTGTCCATCACGCGCGCCAAGCGCTGCTGCTGACTGGCAAAGGCCTCCAGCCCACGACTGACCGGCTGCAAGGCCCGCTGCAGCGGCCCGCGTGCCGCCTTTTCGAGCGCGCGCTGGGCCAGCTCCGCGCCGCGCCCCAGACGACGCGGCCCGTACGCCTCGTAAGCGCGCTTGCTGAGCAGGAAGCTCTCGAAGCGCTTCTGCAGCGCCGAGACGACCTTGCTACCGCGCGGCCCATCCTCGTAGAGCGAGCGCTTGTGGAGCCCGGAGAGTTCGAAGAAGCGCGCCATGCTGCAAGGGTTCAGATCGCTGGCCGCCGCCTGATAGACGGGCCGCTGGCGCCCCTCGAGCAGCTCGGAGAGGGCGAGCAAGATGGCCACACACACCAGATCGCAGGGGATGAGATCGAGGTTGTTCTGTGACCCGGGGATCTGCAGGCCGCCTTGGCGAATCAAGAAGATGAAGGGCGAGCTGGTGTTGATGCCTTCGTTCCAGCCCGGAGAAGGAAAGGCCAGCGTGGATTCGACGATGGCAGGCCGCACGATCGTGAACGGCAGGCCGCTGTTGGCGACCAGCTGCTCACCCAGGCTCTTCGTGTACGTGTACGTGTTGGGCCAGCCCCAGTGTTTCGCGCGTTCCATGCCGAGCGCGGCCAACTGACGGCGCAAGAGGCGCGGCCCGCGGCGCGCGTGCTCCTCGGCTCGCCGGTCCGTCGACCAGCCTCGCTCGTCCGCTTCGTCGTCGACTTCCTTGCGGATCCGCTCCTGGGCCGCCGGCTCGGCGAAGCGGCGACGCGCCAGCGCCACCAAACCCTCGCACTCCGCTACCTCCCGATTCGGATCCCAGCGCCCGGCCGGCAGGCGCTCATGGGCCGGGAACGGGATCTGGCGAGGGTCGCGCTCGGCAATGAAGCCGGTGCGGCTGCCGGCGGTGAAGCACGTGCTGGTGTGGAGGAGCGGGACGTCTCCGAGCTCACGACACAGCGCCACCAGGTTCTGGCACCCCTTGGCGTTGACCGAGAGCGCCTCGTCGAGTGGCGGATCGAAGTCGACGATGCCGGCAACGTTGACCACCGCGCCGATGCGACCCACCAGCCGAGCGCGGAGGTCGTCGGGCAACCCGCAGCCCGGCAAGCTCACGTCGCCGGGGACCGGAGTCACCTTGCTGCTGACGAAGCGCTCGAAGTCCGCCCCGTGCTGCTCGCGCAGTGGCGCGAACACCTCGGAGGTCAGGACCTTGGTGGTGAAGCGCTCGCTGACGCTCAGACCCTCTTTGGGCCGCACCACCAAGTGCACGTGGCCGACCTCGGGAACGCGGCTGAGGAGGAGCGACAGCCACACCTTGCCCAAGAATCCGGTCCCCCCGATGACCACCAGCTCCTTGCCTCGGAGCTGGTCGCGCACACGTAGCTCCGGCTCGTC
>DATIDO010000796.1:0-5997 GCA_035456245.1 Polyangiaceae bacterium | reverse complement strand
ACTCGCCTCCCGAGCACCCGCCTCGCGAGCGCCAGTCTCCAGCCCCGCTGGGCCGACCTGATCGAGCGCCAGCAGCGCATCGCGCGCCGCTTCTTGCTCGGCGCTGCGCTTGCTCCGACCACGGCCCCGCCCCCGCTCCTCGTCGCCCACACGCACCAGGAACTCGAAGGTCATGTCGTGGGCCGGGCCTTCACGCAGCACCTCTTCGTAAACGGGCGGGCGGTAACCCAAGGCCTGCACGCGGGCCTGCAGTTCGCTCTTGGGATCCAACGCCGCACGACGCGGCGCCTGGGCCAGACCGAACTCGACGATGGTCTGACAGGCTACCCGGGCCGCCTCCAACCCGTGATCCAGGTAGGTCGCCGCCAGCAGCGCCTCGACCGCGTCCGCCACCACGTTCTCCGAGTCGAGCAGGCTGGCGCGTTGGCCTTTGCCGAGGCGTAGCGCCTCGGGAATGCGCTCCTTGCGGCCGAACTCGGCGAGCGCTGGCGCGCTCACGATTTGAGCGCGAGTCCGGGTGAGCTCCCCCTCGTCTGCGCTGGGAAAGCGCTCGAACAGCAGCTCGGCCGTGAGCAAGCCGAGCAAGGCGTCACCCAGGAACTCCAGGCGTTGGTTGTGCGCCGCATTCACCTCGTTGGCGAAGCTCGGGTGCGTCAGGGCCTCGAGCAGCCGATCGGAGGTCGGCGACAGGCCGAAACGGCCCGCAACGCGCTCCAGGGCTCGAGGGTCCTTCATGGGCGAAGCCTACAGCGAAAGCGGCGCGCGTCGAGACGGCCTGCTAGCTTGCCCGGGCTTGGCCGAGTTCGTCACCTGTCCATTCTGTCGGGAGCTTTTCCTGCCGGGCGAGGCCTCGCGCTGCCCGACCTGCGACCTGCCCCTGGTCTCGTCACGAGGCCTACCGCCGTCGCTGGATGCACAGGCGCTCTCACCCGAGCCGCTCGTCGATCCACTCGACCGGCCTCGCGGGCCCTGGTTCTGGCGACGTGGTCGTGGCGCGTCACTCGGACTGTCCGCGCTCGGTTTGGCGCTCTTCTTTGCCCCGTGGCTGCACATGGAGCGCCCGGAATCCATCGCGCTGAGCGGCTTCGACTTGGCTCGAACCCACCTCGTGTATCTGTGGGGCGGAGCCATCGGTTGGTTCCTCGGGCTGCCGCTCGCCTGGACTCGCCAGACCATCTACCAACTGCGCGGCGCGCGCGTGATCCTCGCCACCTTCGCGGCCATGACCACCATCGAGTGCGCTCTGCTCGCGCTGTTTCCGCCGCGCGATTACCTGTACTTTCGTGCGCAGCTCAGCCTGGCTCCGGGTCTCGTGGCCAGCTGCGTGGTGAGCGTCCTGGCCATCGCGGTGAACGCTCGTCTCGGCGGCAGCGCAGCCGATTTCCGCGATCTCGGAGTGGACACGCCGGCGACGCGCTCACCGGGCGACGCGGTCCACTAGCTTCGCCGCGCGCTCAGAACACCGCGCCCAGCTGCAGGGCGAAGACCAGCTGGCTGGGTTGGTTGGCCAGATCACGCCGATCCGCTTCGTCGTTCTGCGCGTCCGCCGGCGAGCCCAGATCGAAGCTGACTTGCGCGCCCACCTGCAGGATCTCGTACTGGTAGTTGGCGCCAGCGAACAACCGCCGCCGCTCGAGCCGGACCGGGGTGAAGACGTGCGTGTTGGCGAAGTCGGTGGGTACACCGCCCTGGCAGACGGGCATGCCGTCGCGGCCCGCAGTACCTGGCGGCTGCGCAGGCCCACCTGCCTGGTTGTTGCCGATGTAGTTGCAGTACTGCTGAGCGTCCGTCGCAGGCGTGAAGTCGATGGCGCCCGAGTTGCCGATCAAGAACAGGTACTGGAAGCCGACCCACGGGGTCAGTCGCCCACTGCCGAACAAGGTGAAGCGCTTGGACAGCACGGCCTCGACGGTTGGGACGGTGAGCTGGATCTGCGGCGTGCCGGTCAACGTCCGCACCGCGCCGCCGAAGGCCAGATCCGGCAATACGCCGAGGTTTTCCAGCACGGCCCAGCGCACGTCGACACCACCAGCGACCACGCTGGTGTCGACCAAGAAGCCGAACTGCGAACCAACTTCGAAGCCCAGGCCGAAGCCCTTGCGCAGACGCAGCGAGTACATCTGCATGAGGGAGGCGGGCGAGGCGTTCGTGGTCGCGGCCTGGCCGCTGCTCGGATCGCTTCCGCCGCGCGTGCCGCGCTGCCAGTAGTCCTGGCTCGAGTCGATCTGGGTGAATGCACCCTCGATGGCGATCTCGAAGCCTCCGTACCCGGTCGTGTGCGCGGGGTACATGGCCGTCGGCGCGATGGCCATCGCGTACTGGTTCACCAGACGCTTGAAGGCCACCTCGTCGGCTTGGCAGGTCGCTGCGCCCGGGACAATCTGACCCTCGGGGGTGCGACAGCTGGGATCCTCGACCAGACGCTCGAGTGCCACGTCCATCGAGCCGGCGTGCGCCGTCCACGGAGCGAGCGCCAGGAGGCCGAGCGCTACGGACGACACCGTGCGCAGAGCGGTCCTCCGCCCGGATCGATTCCAGGAAGCACTCATCGCGCCAACATCCGTCCGCGCCAGGCTACGTGCCGGTGGCGCGGGGCGTCAAGAATCGCTGCCTGCACGGACAGGACTTCGCTTGGCGGGTCGGCGCAGCCATGCTCTGTCGGGCCGGCCAACAGCGCATGGGCACCAACGCATGACCTCGACCCCACCCCGCCCACCACTCGTCGACAACGACTTCCGGTTGCGCGCTCCCGCTCGCGAAACGCCGTTCCACGTCGTCTTGGTCGAGCCCGAAATTCCGCCGAACACGGGCAACGTCGCTCGTTTGTGCGCCGCGACCTGCGCGCGCATGCACCTGGTGCATCCCCTCGGCTTCCAAGTCGACGAAAAGGCGGTGCGCCGCGCCGGCCTCGACTACTGGCATTTGGTCGACTGGACGGAGCACCCGAACTTCGCCGCCTGCGACGCTGCGCGCCCGAGCGGCGCGCGCCGCTGGTTCTTCACCGGCAAGGCCACGCGCAGCTTCCTGGACGTCTCCTACTCGCTCGGCGACTACCTCGTCTTCGGCAAAGAGAGCGTGGGGCTCGACCTCGACCAGGTCGGCGCCCAGCCCGACGAGCTGGTGGCCATCCCCACCTTGGGCGCCGTTCGGTCGCTGAACCTGGCCAACGCGGTGGCCCTCGCCCTCTACGAAGGGCTGAGACAAAACGGCTGCCTCACGCCGAACGCGGCGGGGTAGGCACGGCGCTGGGTGGGCGCTGGCTAGGCGCTGGCTAGGCGCTGCGCAGGCTGGGCAGCCCAGACTGCCAAACCCGTTCAGCGCAGGCCGGTCGCCAGCTTGACGCGCTCCAGCTGCTCGCTCGCGATGGTCCGCGCGCGCGCGGCTCCGTCGCGCAGGATGGCCTCGACGGCTCCTGGATCGCGCTCCCACTCTTTGCGCCGCTCGCGAGCCGCGTCGAAGGTCGCGTGGAAGAGCTCGAGCAGCCGCTGCTTGTATACGCCGTAGCCCGAGCCGCCTTCGCGCCACGAGCGATCCAACTCGGCGAACTCCGACGGCGGCGCCAAGATCTGGAGCAACGAGTGGAGCGGACTCCCCTCGACCGGCTTCGGATCGGCCACGCCGCTCGAGTCGGTCTTGATGCCCATGATGCGCTTCTTGATCACGTTGTCCGGCGCGAACAGCTCGATCGTGTTGTCGTAGCTCTTGCTCATCTTCTGGCCGTCGACGCCCAGGATGGTCGCGGTTTCGGCTTGAATGCGCGGCTCCGGCACACGCAGCACGCCGGGACGCCCGTTCTTCACGCCGTTCGGATCGGCGGGATCGTACTTCGGCACGTAGGTCTGGTTGAACTTGATGGCCCAGTCGCGAGCGAACTCCACGTGCTGCTTCTGGTCCTTGCCGACCGGCACCAAGTCACTGCCGTAGAGCAGGATGTCGGCGGCCATCAGGATCGGGTAGGCGAACAGGCCGAAATCGGCCCGCAGCCCTTTGGCCGTCTTCTCCTTGTAGGAGTGCGCTCGCTCCAAGTGCGAGAGCGGCACCAAGCTGCCGAGGATCCAGAACAGCTCCGAGTGCTCGGGTACGTCCGACTGACGGAACAGGATGGCGCGCTGGGGGTCGACGCCGAACGACAGGTAGGTCAGCGCCGTGTCGAGCGTGAACTCGCGCAGCTTGGCCGCGTCCTGCACCGTGGTGAGCGAGTGCAGGTTGGCGATGAAGTAGAGCGCGTCACCCTCGTTCTGCAGCTCGACGAACTGACGGATGGCGCCGAAGTAGTTACCCAAGTGCAGGCGGCCCGAAGGCTGCACGCCGGAGAGGATGCGCATGGCTCGCAACCCTACCGATCAGTCCTTCTTGAGCAAGCGACCGAACAGTCCCGGCTTGGACGCCGTGTCCTTGGGGTCGACGTTCGGGCGCCGTACTGGGGTGGTGGAGCGGCCTTCGCCCTGCGGCCGGGTGTCCGTCCGCCGACGCATCTCGTACACGCGCAGCTCGCGCTGAGCGTCGACGTGATTCGGCTTCAGCTCGACGATCATGCGAAAATCGCGGACGGCCGGCATCACCTTGCCCATCTTCTTCAGCAGCTGCGCGCGGTGCCAGAGCACGCGCACGTTGCTCGGCTCCATCTCCGCCGCCGAATCGAGCAGCTTGAGCTGCTGTTCGAAGCCCGAGTTTTTCTGCGACGCCTCGAGCCAGGCGTAGAGCGCGATGTGATCGGCCTGGGAAGCATCCAGCTCGTAGGCCAGCTTGGCTTGCGTGAGAGCACCGACCAGGTCGCGCTTCTTCACCAGGATCTCGGCGCGCTGGTAGGCCGAGGCGGCCTCCAGGATCTCGATCACCTTCTCCTGCTCGCTGTCCGGCGCGGCGCTACTCGCCTTGTCGTACTCGGCGCGCCGAACGGGATCACCGAGCACCTGGTGCGCCTCACCCATGCGCGAGAACGTCTTGGTGACGATCGGACGCAGGTCCTCCAACTCGCTCGGCAGACGATCGGGATGCCAACGGCGCGCCAGGCGGAAGAATGCCGCGCGCACCGCGGTCGAATCGGCCGTCTCGGGCACGCCGAGCAGCTCGTAGAACGTGCTGGCCGGCGCATCCCGCATCGTCTCGATCTCGCGACGGAACTCGGCCAACTCGGCCTGCGAGGGCCCTGCCTGACCTGGCGCCGCGCTGGCCTGCGTGGGAGCCACCGCGGGCGGGTGACCCGTAGCTACCTGGCCCGGCTGTGGCGTGGTCTGTGGCGTGGTGGAGCGGCCGCCCTCGACCGCTGCCATACCAGCCGCGGGTGACACCGAGCGACGCAGCCCCGTCGTGGTGCGACGGCCTTGGCTGGGGGGCGGCAGGCTGGCCGGCGACTCGGGCGGTTCGTCCAACCCGACCGGATCACGCGTCTCACCCAGATCGTCGAGTTGACGTGAGACGAACAGCGCCGCGGCGAGCTGGCGCACCAGACCGGGGCGACCGATGCCCGCGCCCTCGAGCGTCGCAATGGGCTGAGCGCGGGCGCGAATCAGATCGATCAGCGAGCTCTCGTCCGACTGCATGCGGTAGCGCGAAACGGGCGCCTCGAAGCGCATGCGAAGTGGGCGATCGCCGAGCATGCCCACCAACTGCTGCACGCGCGCCGTGGGCATGCCGGTCATCAACGCTCGCCAAATCAATGGCAGCGGCTTCACGCGCCACTCGCCGGAGGGTCCCCACTTGGAGATCAGATTGGCGTCGTAGATGCCGTACTGGGTCGATTCGGGAAGCGCACACAGGGCCAACACCTGCCGCTGAAGGTGCTCGCGCATGGCCAGGTACAGCGCCGTCTCGTCGATGACCTGTTCTTCGACCAGCAGTTCGCCGAGCAACCGATGCTGCTCGGTCGCTTTGGCTTCGAGGCGCGCCGCCGTCGAGCGATCGGTGAGCCCGAGATCGATGACCGCTTCGGCCAAGCGCGGGCCTTCGACAGCCACACGAGCCTTGGCCGGTGAGCCGCTCGCAAAATAGATGGCA
>DATIDO010000795.1:0-2657 GCA_035456245.1 Polyangiaceae bacterium | reverse complement strand
CGGCTCGCCGAAGATACGAGCGCTCTCCGCCAGAAAGCAGCCGCGACCGAAGCTCACGCGCTCCAGACGCATGAGCCGCTCCTGCACGTCGGCCTGCCACTCGTCGACCCAACCCAGGTGAGGACGGCCGCTGCGCCGTTGCTCGTGGTAGAGGTAGGGCATGTAAGACAGGCGCAGCTTGTGCTGCTCGCGCTGCTCCGGCGTTTGCTCGCGAACCCGGGGCTGCTCGTCCAATTCGTCACTCATCTTCTCGGACCTTCATGGCTCGTCGTTCTGATCGACGACGCCCTCGTAGTAGAAGCGCTCTTCGGAAATACGATCACCGTCCCACTTCTGGACGGCGACCTCTTCCAGACGGAACGCCTTACCCTCTCGCGTGACGAAGTGAAGCACCCACTCGACGAAAGTCTTCTCGCGGGCTTCGTCGACCCCGGCTCCGCGCAGCTCGAAGCGCGGAGGCTCGGCCAAGCCGGCCAGCGCCGAGCGCTCGTAGTCCAGGCACTTTTCCCTACCCGCGCGGGCCAGCTCGCGGTTCTCGAAGACCACTACGTCTTCGGCGTAGTAGCGCTCGATGGCCTCCAGGGTCCGGCCGGCACGCGACAGCGCCACGAAAGCTTCGAGCTGCTTCGCCAGTCTGCTCATGTGAACACCTCCCAGAAAGAGAAAACCGCAGCCCGACTCGGAGTCGGACCGCGGTCTCCTACACGTTCCCCGATGCGATGGGGTGGCTCCCGTTGGGCGACCGGCGAGGCCTCAGGCCTCGCCTCTTTCGACCGGCGAGGCCTCGAGCCTCGTCTCTTTCGACCGGCGAGGCCTCATGCCTCGTCTCTTTCGACCGGCGAGGCCTCAGGCCTCGCCGGTGGCCGGCTTGGGCGGACCCGCGAAGATGGGCGCGCGCTCCTTCTTTTCCTTCTGCTTGCGGTCTGCCCAGGTGGGGATGATCACTCGCTGCTTCTTGGGCAGCTCGCGACCTTCCATGCAGGCCCGGATCTCGTCTGAGTCGAGGGTCTCGCGCTCGAGCAGCGCGGTCGCCAAGCGATCCAGCTTGTCGCGGTTCTCGCGTACCACCTTGCGGGCCAGCTCGTGCGCCAGCTCGATGATGCGACGCACTTCCTCGTCGATCATGCGAGCCGTCTCGCCCGAGTAGTCCTCACGGCGCTGGGTCATCTCACGCCCCAAGAAGACGCTGTCGTCGTTCTCGCCGTAGGCGATCGGCCCCATCTTCTCGCTCATGCCCAACTCGCACACCATGGCGCGAGCCAAGCGCGTGGCGCGCTTGATGTCGTCCGACGCACCGGTGGTGATCTCGCCGAACACCTCTTCCTCGGCAACGCGGCCGCCGAGCATCATGGCGATGCGCGCCTCGGCCTGCTGCTTGGTCATGGTGTGGCGATCCTCGACGGGCAACATCTGGGTCACGCCCAGTGCCGCGCCGCGCGAGATGATCGACACCTTGTGCACGGGGTCGTTACCCTCGACCAGGTTGCCGATCAGGGTGTGACCACCCTCGTGCCAGGCGGTGGTGCGACGCTCGCGCTCACCCATCACCATGCTGCGCCGCTCGGCGCCCATCAGCACCTTGTCCTTGGCCAGCTCGAAATCGACCATGGCCACGGATTCCTTGTCCTGGCGGGCGGCCAGCAACGCGGCCTCGTTCACCAGGTTCTCCAGATCGGCGCCGACGAAGCCCGGCGTGCCCGAGGCGATGATGGCCAGGTCGACGTCGTCCGACAGCGGCACCTTCTTGGTGTGGACGCCGAGGATGCCCTCACGGCCACGGATGTCGGGACGCGGCACGGTGATGCGACGGTCGAAACGACCGGGACGCAAGATGGCCGGGTCCAGCACGTCCGGACGGTTCGTGGCGGCAATGATGATGACGCCTTCGTTCGACTCGAAGCCATCCATCTCGACCAGCAGCTGGTTCAGGGTCTGCTCACGCTCGTCGTGACCACCACCCAAGCCCGCGCCACGATGGCGACCCACCGCGTCGATCTCGTCGATGAAGATGATGCAGGGGGCGTGCTTCTTGCCCTGCTCGAACAGGTCACGCACGCGGCTGGCACCCACGCCGACGAACATCTCGACGAAGTCGGAGCCCGAGATGCTGAAGAACGGCACGCCGGCCTCGCCAGCGATGGCGCGCGCCAGGAGCGTCTTGCCGGTGCCGGGCGGACCCATCATCAGCACGCCCTTCGGGATGCGGCCACCCAAGCGCTGGAATTTCTTGGGATCTTTGAGGAAGGCGATGATCTCTTCGACCTCGTCCTTGGCCTCGTCGATGCCGGCTACGTCGGCAAACGTGATCTTGTTCTGCGCCTCGTTCAGCAAGCGTGCGCGGCTCTTGCCGAAGCTCATGGCCTTGCCACCGCCTGCCTGCAGCTGGCGCATGAACAGGTAGAACATGACCAACAGGAAGAGCATCGGCAGCATGACCGTGAGCGCGCTCATCCAAATCGCGCCGCCGTCGTCCTTCTGATAGACGACCTTCACGCCGCTCTTGATCAGCTCGGCCGGATCGGCCTCGACGGGACCGACGGTGATGCCTCGCTCGGTGGGGCCACCGGGGCTCTGGATCTCGAACGTGTAGTCTCGCTCGCGGATCTCCACCTCGGTCACGCGGCGCTGGCCGGGCGGAGCCTGGGTGAGGGCGATGA
>DATIDO010000794.1:0-5034 GCA_035456245.1 Polyangiaceae bacterium | reverse complement strand
TACGAGCGCAAGTCCCAATGTAGGGACATAGAGGAAGCGGTCCGCGGCGACCACCATTGTCGGAATGGGCACGAGATGCAGGACCGGAAGGAGCGAGACGACGAACAGCGACGTTCCCGCCGTTCGAAGCCAATCGCGGTCCCCGATTGGTTCGCTACGTACAATGGGCCAGCCGGAACGAAGCCGACGACCCATGAAAACGAGGAATGACAGCAGGACCACGGCGCCGCCCGCGATGAACGACCACGACGGGGAGTCGAGCTCCCCCTGTTGCAGCCTTGGCATCCAGGGAAGGCAGATGTCATAGGAGTATCGTCCGAGGGCTTCGAGCGGATGCCACCAGCGCTCCCTCAGGGGCGGCCAGCTCCCAGCCAGGCGGTGACCCAGTGCCCAATGGCGCAGGCCGACGTAGCCGACAAGGCAGGCACCGAAGGCAACGCGAACCGGTCTACGTGCTTCCGCCTTGCCGAGGGCCGCCGGTGCCCCCCCAAGCCAGTCGAGGAGCAAGAGCGTGACGAAGCCGCCAACGGCGACCTCCTTGGCCAGCATCCCCAAGAACACCAGTAGTGCGGAAAGCACGCCACGTATGGCGCTTTCCCGACCGTAGACATGCAACGCCAGTAGCACGAAAGAGCAGGCTAGGACGTCGGTACGGCCCGACGCCCACGCTGCCGCCTCGGTGAGACGAGGTTGAAGAGCCCACGCGACGGTCACCAGGAAGGCCACGCTCGGCCTCACGCCCCTGCGCATGAGGAGCCTCTGCAGCATTAGCGCGTTCAGCGAATGAAGCAGTAGATTGGTAAGATGGAAGCCAATCGAGATATCCCCATGCAGCAAATGGTCCAGCTGCAACGAGAGGGTCGATAGAGGTCGATAGTATGGGTTCTTCGCGAAGTTCGCGCGATTCCAAAATGGCTGAATGAAATGGCTGTACCAATTGGGTCGGTCTGCCCACGCCTCCCCACTGAGGATCAGTCGGCGGTCGTCCCAGACGAGCGGCGCATCCAACACCTGAAGATAGGCGAGCCACACGAGGGCAAGCGTAAGCAGGGGCAGCATGCGACGCAGCATTGGGCCTGGAATCTCCGACATACCTCCGCATCCCGCAAACGAAAACGCCCCGATCCATGGGGACCGGGGCGAGTTCGACAAAGCGAGCCGAGATTATTCGCTCGGGTTGACTTCGGTGACCGCCGGCGCGACCAGAAGCGTTCCAGTGGAAATCTGGCCCTGGAGCGAGAAGGTCGAAGTGATCCCGTCCGTGTCCAAATCGCCGTTCGCGACTGCGCTGTAGGTTGCACCGTCGGTGGCGCCGCCCGTCGAGAGGTAGCGATACATGTAGTACTGCGGACCGACCATCGAGAACTTCACGCAAGAGAAGCCCTTGCCGGTGTCAGTTGTGGTGCTCTCCTGCCAGGCCTCGCTAGCCAACTGGATCTTGCCGGCTGGTACCGCAGTCGGAACACCCGCGCTCGAGATACTCGACTGTGCGCACAACCCTCGGCTGGATCCAACGCTGGTGTTCACCGCCAGCAGCGAACCCGCCATCGTCTCACCCTCGAATGCGGTCACTGCGCCCTTCGAGATGGCGCCGATGCCGAGACGAGCTTCCGCCGACTTGGAGCTGGCGATGTACTTGTTCACGCCGTAGATGGCGAGCGAGGCGAGGATGCCGATGATCACGACCACGATCATCAGTTCGACCAGCGTGAAGCCGCGGGCCTTCTTGAGCTTCTTGAGGAGAATCGTCATGGGAAGAACTTCCTGTGTTTGGGGGGACTATCTGGCGTGACGACCCCAAAGCCTGCCGTCGACACACCCGCGAACTGCTCGGGAAGAGAGCACGAGTCGTGCCAACTCCGATTAGTCAGAACGCAAGCTATTGGGATCGACGTATCTGGGCAAGATCCTTGAAATCAAACAGGTACTCGCTCGGATCACCTTGTCGCACCCCGTAAGATACCTAAGTGACGCACCACGTCGATCGGCCTGTGAGCGGGTGACAAATTGCGTCACCTCCAGGGTGGCCGTCGGGCTTGTTGGAGACGGAGGACGAGAGCCTGTTGGCCCTACCCTCCTGCCACTTTCCGCACCTCTTCAACGAAGGCCTGAGCCGCTGGCGAGAGGCCCCGCCCCCTGCGGGTAATCAGGCCCAGCTCACGTTCCACGCGGAGCCCCTGCACGTCCAGCACCTGACGTCCACCTACCCCCAGCTCGCTGACGAAGGCCAGGCCACCCGTTGCGTCCAGGAGGCGCAAGATGGCGGCGATGCTGCGCACCTCCATCACCACATTCATGGCCACGCTCGCCGAGCGCAGAGCGTCGTCGATGAGCGTGCGAATCGCGCTCCCCGCCTCGAAGGCGATGAGGGGCAGTCCGTCCAACTCTTCGGCCCGCACGCGACGCCGTGAGGCCAACGCATGGTCGGCCGAGGCGACCAGCACGAAGCGGTCGCGAGAAAGAGGCATCACGTCGACTTCCTTGGTCTGCACGGGCAGCGTGACGATCCCCAGATCGATGCGCTCCTCGAGCAGCGCGGTCTCCACATGACGACTGCCGGCTTCTTCCAGCCGAAATCGAATGCCCGGATGCTTCTTGCGGAAGCGCGCCATGGCGCCCGGCAGCAGATAGGAAACAGCCGTGGCGCCCCCGCCGATCCGCACGGTGCCCGCATCGAGCTCCAGGTGCTCGCGCACCATCGTCTGCAGTCGGCCGTAGCGCTCCACGAGGACCGTCCCCTCGGCCACGGCCAGGCGCCCCGCCTCGGTCAGCGTGACGCCACGACCACTGCGCTCGAGCAGCTCGGCTCCCAGCTCCTCTTCCAGCTGCTGGATCCGCCGAGACAATGCCGACTGAGACACGCCGAGTCGGCTCGCCGCCTCGCCGATGGTGCCGTGTTCCGCTACGGCCAAAAGCGACCGAGTAAGTAGGAGATCCAACTACGCCCCCCTGCTGAAACATTGCGGGCGTACACCCAGAATCGACGAGCCAGCTGCCATGCGCATCACGCATCGATTCTATGCGAAAAATCTGTTTTTTGCATGGCGGAGACTGGGGTAGAAGAACCGCCAAAGAGGACCCCTCCCATGCTGCAAGAATATCGTAAGCACGTCGAAGAACGTCAGGCCCAGGGCATCGTACCCAAGCCGCTGAGCGCCGAGCAGGTCACCGCGCTGGTCGCGCTGCTCAAGGCCCCACCCGCCGGCGAGGACGCCTTTCTGCTCGAACTCTTCACCGAGAGGGTCCCCGCCGGCGTCGACGATGCCGCCTACGTGAAGGCTGCCTTCCTCACCGCCCTCACCAAGGGAGAGGCCCAGAGCCCGCTCATCGACAAGAAGAAGGCCGTCGAGATCCTGGGCACCATGCTGGGTGGCTACAACATCGTGCCGCTCGTCGAGCTGATCGATTCGCCCGAGCTCGCCCCCCTCGCTGCCGAGCAGCTGAAGAAGACGCTGCTCATGTTCGACGCCTTCCACGACGTCGCCGAGCGCGCCAAGAAGGGCAACTCCCTTGCCCAGTCCGTGCTGCAGTCCTGGGCCGACGCGGAGTGGTTCACCAGCCGCCCCAAGCTGGCCGACAAGATCACGCTCAGCGTCTTCAAGGTCACCGGCGAGACGAACACCGACGATCTCTCGCCCGCCCAGGACGCCTGGTCGCGCCCCGACATTCCTCTCCACGCCCTGGCGATGCTGAAGAACCCGCGCGATGGCATCACCAACGCCCTGCAGCAGATGGCCGACGTGAAGGCCCAGGGCCACCCGGTGGCCTACGTGGGTGACGTGGTCGGCACCGGCTCGAGCCGCAAGAGTGCGACCAACAGCGTCCTCTGGCACTTCGGCGATGACATCCCCTTCATCCCCAACAAGCGCTCCGGCGGCTTCTGTATCGGCGGCAAGATCGCTCCGATCTTCTTCAACACGATGGAAGACTCGGGCGCTCTGCCCATCGAGTGTGACGTCACCCAGATGAAGATGGGCGATCTGATCCACCTCTATCCCTACGAGGGCAAGGTGGAGGACGCCTCCGGCAAGACCATCGCTACCTTCGAGCTGAAGACCAACGTGCTGCTCGACGAGGTGCGCGCCGGCGGCCGCATCCCGCTCATCATCGGGCGCTCGCTGACCAAGCGCGCTCGCGAGGCGCTCGGCCTCGGCACCTCCCAAGTCTTCCAGATGCCGGTGGATCCCGCCGACAGCGGCAAGGGCTTCACGCTGGCTCAGAAGATCGTGGGCCGCGCCTGCGGCGTGAAGGGCGTGCGCCCTGGCACCTACTGCGAGCCCCACATGTCGAGCGTCGGCTCGCAGGACACCACAGGCCCGATGACCCGCGACGAGTGGAAGGAGCTGGCGTGCCTGGGCTTCTCCGCCGATCTGGTCATGCAGTCCTTCTGCCACACGGCCGCCTATCCCAAGCCGGTGGACATCGACACGCAGCACACGCTGCCCGACTTCATCATGAACCGCGGCGGCATCTCGCTGCGTCCGGGTGACGGCATCATCCACAGCTGGCTCAACCGCATGCTGCTGCCCGATCAGGTGGGCACCGGCGGCGACAGCCACACGCGCTTCCCGCTCGGCATCTCCTTCCCGGCTGGCTCGGGCCTGGTGGCCTTCGCTGGTGCTCTGGGCGTCATGCCGCTCGACATGCCCGAGAGCGTGCTCGTGCGCTTCAAGGGCAAGATGCAGCCGGGCATCACGCTGCGTGATCTCGTGAACGCGATCCCGTACGCGGCCATTCAGAAGGGTCTTTTGACGGTCGCCAAGGCCGGCAAGAAGAACGTGTTCAGCGGCCGCATCCTCGAGATCGAAGGCTTGCCGGATCTCAAGGTGGAGCAGGCGTTCGAGCTCAGCGACGCAACGGCCGAGCGCTCCGCTGCTGGCTGTACGATCAAGCTGAACAAGGAACCGGTCATCGAGTACCTGAAGTCCAACGTGGTGATGCTGCGTTGGATGATCGCCGAAGGGTACGGCGACGTGCGCACGCTCGAGCGTCGCGCGCAGGCGATGGAAAAGTGGCTCGCGAATCCGGATCTCC
>DATIDO010000793.1:0-4628 GCA_035456245.1 Polyangiaceae bacterium | reverse complement strand
GCCCTGCATGCGCTTGTGTCGCGCGACGATGTCTGTCGCCGTGTAGCCCTCGGGGTGACCCACGTGGAGGCCGCTCCCGCTCGGGTACGGAAACATGTCCAGCACGTAGTACTTGGAGCGCCCCGGGCGGCGCACCGCTCGAAAGGTGCGGTTCTCGGCCCAGTACCGCTGCCAGCGCGCCTCGACGGCCAAATGCTCGTAAGCCATGGGGGCCGCTGCATAGCAGATCGGCGCCGGGGCCTGAACGTGCGCGCCTGGTTCGGTCGGGAAGCGTCGAAAATCCGCGCAATCAGCGCCCGCGACGGGTGAAGGCCGTGCAATCCGCGCCACGACCCGCAAGCCCGCTCCAACTATTCGGTCGAGCTGGACGAGTGAGCGAAACGGTACCTCGTTCGGTCGAAAGCGGCCATCCGCCGTCCAACCCGACGTGACAGCTTGTCATCGTGGCCGCCTCCCGAGCTCTGCGAACTGCTTCGATCCTTTGCCTACTCGCCCCTACCTGGATGTTCGCCTGTAGCGCCCCGCCGGCCGACGGGGCCGACGACACCAGCACCGACGACAGCGGCGACTTTTCGGAAGATCTGCCGAGTGATGGCTCGGGCGGGACCCCGTCCAACCTGGACGACGATCCGCCCACGCCCAACTGCGCCAACGGCGTGCGAGATCCCGACGAGGCTTGCGACGACGGGAACCAAACGAACGGCGACGGCTGCTGGGGGAACTGCCGAGGCCTCGATCCCGGCTTCACCTGTCCCACGCCCGGGGAGCTCTGTGAGCCGTTTGCTCGCTGCGGTGACGGCATCGTCTCCTTCCCCGAGCAGTGCGACGACGGAGCGTCCGCCGCTGGCGACGGCTGCGCGGCCAACTGCAAGTTCGAGATCGGCTACGTCTGTGAGCCGGGTGAAGACGGCAAGAGCTCCTGCCGACCCACCGATTGCGGCGACGGAATCATCGAGGGCACCGAGACCTGCGAGGATGGCAACCGTGAGCCCTTCGATGGCTGTTCCAGCCTGTGCATCGCCGAACCGAACTGCGCTACCGGCGCCTGCACTTCCAGCTGTGGCGACGGCATCGTGCTGGGTGAAGAGTGCGACGACGGCAACCGCATCGACGGCGACGGCTGCTCCAAGGAATGTCTCCAGGAGCAGGGCTACGTCTGTGCGCCCGCGGCTGCCTGTGATCCCACGGATCCCAGCTGCGTGATGCGCATCTCGGCGGTGTTCCGCGATTTCGATGCGGCCCACTCCGACTTCGAGGAGGGCGCCTGCGGCGGCTCGACCGCCGTGACTGGCCTCCTGAACGACCAGCTGACGGGCGGCAAGCCCACGGTCAAGAACGCCGCCAATGGCCAGTGCATGACCAACTTCGCGCAGTGGTACACGACCAACGGCAGCGTGAATACGGCGCTGGTGAGCGAGCTGGTCCTCTACCCGAACGCTCAAGGGACGTTCGCCAACCGCTACGGCAAGAACGGCGAACAGTTCCACTCGACCGTGCAGAGCTGCAGCGGCGCCTGCCTGTTCGACGGCAACCCCTTCTTCTTCCCGGTCGACGGCATTCCAGGCGCGCGAGACAACGGTGGTCTCACCGCGGCCGTATCCGTCGTCGGCCAGTACGGCATGGATGGCACCACCCACGCCGAGTCGGTGTTCACCGGCACGCCGACCAAGCACAACTTCGGCTACACCTCCGAGATCATCAGCTGGTTCCAGTACAAGGCCACCTCGTCTCCGCAGCTGACCTTCCTCGGTGACGACGATCTGTGGGTGTTCATCAACGGCCGCCTGGCTCTCGATCTGGGTGGTGTCCACTCGACCGTGTCCGGCTCGGTGACGCTCGACACGGCCAAGGCGGCCCAGCTCGGCCTGCAGGACGGCAAGTTCTACGAAATCGCCATCTTCCACGCCGAGCGCAAGTCGAACGGCTCGACCTTCCGCCTCACCTTGTCGCAGTTCGCGGCCGGCCGCTCCAACTGCGAGTCGGTTTGCGGCGATGGCATCATCGGCTTCCCCGAAGAGTGCGACGATGGCGTCAACGACGGCGGCTACAACGAGTGTCAGCCGGGTTGCAAGCTCGGCGGCTACTGCGGCGACGGTGAGCGTCAGGAAAACGAGCAGTGCGACGACGCCGAGGAGCCGCGCGTTGCCGACTGCCGTGGCTGCTTCATCCAGACGGTGAACTGATCCATCCCAACCGGCCGGCGCGGATCCGTCTTCCGCGCCGTGTCCGGCGCTGTCTCCGGCTCGGCTCGGCTCGGCTCCGGCGCAGCTCTATCTGCTCAGCTCTATCTGCTCAGCTCTATCTTCCTCAGCGGCGCCGACGACCGCCGGGGATCAGGCTGCGTTTGCGCTCCTTGGCCTGCAAGCGAGCCCTGCGCTTTTCCACCTGCTCCGGCTCTTCCGCCAGGCCCTGTTCGAGCAACTCCAGAGCAGAGCGGAAGGCGTGTTCGTGGTGTTCGTAGAGCTTGCAAAGCTCGAGGCGAACCGCCGGATCATCCACCTCACGACTCAGCAGCTCGAACTCCACCAGCGCGCGCGCGCGGTCGCCCCGCGCCTTTTCGATGCGAGCGCGAGCCAACTGTGCCTCGGCGCCACCGCCGCGTTCGTGCGAGGCGTCCGCGTACTCCCGCGCCCGCTCGAACTCCCCCGCACGGCGCGCCGTCTCGGCAGCCCCCAGTAGATCGCGCGGATGTTGGAGCGCCAGAGGTTCCCCGTACAGGCCGAGCAGAGCCGCCATCGAAATCACGTCCCAAGCGTTGTGGTCCATCACCGCTCGCAGCAGCTCGGCCCGCCCCGTTCGCAAGAAGTGCCCATAAAGCGGCGCGATCTCCGCGCCCGGGATGTCGTCCTCACCGCGGTCGAAGCCCAGCACCTCGGACTCCAAGCGGATCAGTCGCACCCCGCCCAGGCGAGCCTTGTGGAGTCGCCGCGCCACGTGAAGCAGATCGAAATGAGGGCGCCTTGGCAAGGGCGGGAGCCCGTTCATCACCAGGCGCCCTTCGAGCAGCGGCCAGTCGAACGACTTACCGTTGAAAGACACGATCAGCGCTGCGCGCTCCACACGCGCTCGCACGAACTCGAGCAGCGCGATCTCCTCCGCTGGTGAACCGAGCATGAGCTGCTCGAGGCACAGACGCCCCTCGTCTTCGAACCAGGCCAAACCGACCAGGAACGCGCACGTCCCTGCCCCGCCCAGCCCGGTCGTCTCGGTATCCAGGAAGAGCACTCGGCGCACGTCCACGTCGCGCAACGCCGGATCCAAGGCCAGAAGCGCCAGAAGCTCCGGCGAGGCAGCACGGGCGGGCTCCACCTCGACGCGGCCCACCCGATGCGTGATGGGGCAACGCATCGTGCGGAGGTGAACCGGGCCCGAGTCGGTCTCCAGACGCTCGAACGGCAGCTCGCCCCAGTCGACGGGGGGCCTTTCGGTGCGAACGGGTGCAGACCGCCCGAGGATGCGCGCCATGCGCTCGCGCAGCTCGTCGAGCGCCACCTCGTGTGGGACGACGGGCGGCGGGCCCGCGGGGCCTGCAGGCACGGGGGCTGCCAGCGCTCCGTCGGACCCTTCGGGCTCGCTCGTGGCGTCGTGCGGGGCCAAGGAGCCATCCGGCGTGCCCGGCGCGCCCGGCGCGCGCCGTTCCTCGGCCGCGAGCGGCGGACCGGGGCCCAACCGGGACAAGCGCCCTTTCAGGCTCATCGCGCCCCCGCGGACGGGCCCGCACCACGCCCCGGGATGTCCACCGCGCAGATCCTTCCGTCGGCGTCGGGCACGTACAAGTGCTGACCCGCCGCGATCGGCTGCCCGAGCGCGGCCTCACCCAACCGCATCAAGCGGAAGCTGCCCTCGGCACCCGCCCAGGCCAACCAACCGCGCCCGAGCGGCAGCGCCAACCAACGGCCGTCGGTCCAGGCCGCTCCGCTCGGCTGCTCGGGGAGAGCCAGCTCCCGCCGCTCGTCACCGCGCGCGCCTCGCCAGCGCAGCGATGCTGCCGAATCCACGATGATGTGCTCCGCGCCCGCGCTGGCAAAGGCCAAGCCCGTCAACCGCTCGCGCTCACGCCCGTCTTGGTCGATGACCACGAGTCCATCGTCGACGAGCAGCCCGATCTCGTCCCCCCATGCCAAGGCCCGCTGCGGCGCTAGGCCCCGAGCCAAGTGACGCGGTGGCTTCGAGCCTTCGAGCCGCGCGACGCCATCGGCCAACGGGACCCAGATCCGCAGAGCCGCATCGACGAATGGCTCACCTGCGGCGCGCGCCGGCAGCGGCACCCGAAAGTGGGCGCGCCCGCCTGTACCCATCGCGTACACGTGCTCGTCGAGGCCCACGAACACGACCTCGCTCTGGCCGCGCGGTACGATGCTCGACCAAATGGGCGCCCGATTCGTGGCCCGCCAACGCAGCGCCCCAGCCTGCGAAATGGCGTAGACGAAGCGTTCACTCGTCCCGAGCAAGAGGGTGCCGTCGTCGCTGCGCAGGCTCGGCGCGCCGAGCGGTGTACCCACCAACGTGAAGGCGAAGCGATAGCGACCGTCTGCCTCGTAGGCGTGCAGCGTGCCGTCCTGGCTCGCGAAGTAGAGTCGCCCCTCGGCGTCGGCCAAGGGACCACCCACCAGCGCTGCGCCACCCGA
>DATIDO010000792.1:0-2619 GCA_035456245.1 Polyangiaceae bacterium | reverse complement strand
GACCCGTGCTCGGGTTGGCCTGCCTGCCGCCCCTGGTCACGTTGGTCACACTGCTCGCCAGCTCGCTGGTCGCCCGCACCGTCCTGCGCACTGCGTGCCGACAACTGGGCGCGCGGGGACGCGACGCGGAGGCTCGCTTGCTCGGGCGCGCATCGCTGGTCACGACCCTGTTGCCCGCATCGGCGACGAGCCTCTTGGTGTTGGGTAGCTACGCATTCGCCGAGCCGCGCTTCGGCGCCAAGGCCGGGCTGCAGTGGGCCTTCACGACCGCGGCCGTCTCGTCGAGCGTTCTGGTCGTCTTCGCTCGGGCCGCCGCCGCTCACATCCATGGGCTGGCTTCGAGCCGTGGCGCTGCGCTGGCGGCTCCCCACCCTGCCAGCCTGGCCGGCGTGGTCGCCGCTAGTTTCGGTCGCTCGCTGATCACCACGGCCAGCTACGGCGCTGCGTTCGCGATCGGTCAGGCCGCGCTGCTGGCCTTCTCGGTTTCGCTGGGCGGCGAGACGCCCGAGTCCGCGCTGCTCTACCCTCACCTGCTGCTCTGGCTCTCACTCGGCTCGCTGGTCTTCGGTGGGCTGGTCGTACGCAGCAGTGAGCGGGAGTCGGGCGCCTGGGCGTGGACGCGGGCAGCGCTGGTCAGCGTGTCGTTGTTCGTGGCGGGAGCTTGGTCGCTGGCGCAGAGCCTGGACGACGGGCACCTGGCCCGCCTGCTGCCTGCCACGGTGTCTTTCTGCTTCGTCGCGGCTCCACTCGGACTGGCGCCCCTCTGGCTCGGCCGGCGCAGCTCGCGCTCGCGTGAGCTCGCAGCCGGAGCGCTGCTGCTTTCGCTGTGCGTCGTGGGTCTCGGCGTGTTCGAACTCTCCACCAGCGAAACACCGATCCCCAACGCGCTGCTGCATGCGCTCGTGCTGGCCACGCTGCTGGCGCTCGCAGGTATCGCGCAGAGCTGGCGCGTGGCGCTGGAGATGTCGCGGGCGGCCGACGCGGGCCATGATTTGGTGACCGAGCAGGTGGTGCAGCGCTCGAACGACGGCGCGCCCCCCGATGCGCTGGTGGGGCCGCAGGCGTTGGTGTTGGTCATGGTGGGGCTCGTCGTGCTGCAGGTGCTGCCCGGTGAGTCCACGGCCGCCGGACCGCTCGGCCTGGGCGCGACTCTGGGCGCGCTGCTCTTGGTGGCTGCCATCCACGGCAGCGTGCGCGCGGCCGCCCCGGCGCGTCTGCGCGTCGCGCGCTTCCTCGACGAACACCAGCAACGCAACGCGGCCGCTTCGGCCAGCTTCGGTGAGGTGCTCGAGCTCTCGCGGATCGATCGGCTGCGCGGCTTCGCGCCCACGCTGCTGCTGATCCTCGGACTGCCGCTGGGCCTGATCGCGCTCGGGCGCTTTCCTCATCCGACCCTCCTGCCCAGCGCCACGTTGGGACTGATGGTCGGCGCGCTCGGCTGCGCGGCACTCTTCGGCTTCGTGCTCGCGCCGGTCGAGCCCACGGAGCTCGAAGGTCACGCCAACCTGGCGCCCCCGCTCGCCCTCTCCCTCCTCGCCTGCCTGTGCGCGGGCCTGCAGTTCTTCTGAGACGTCAGCGACGTCCTCGCCTCATCGCTCCCCAGTCAGGATCCCCCTTGTCTACCCTCTCCGACGCACTCTCCACACTCTCCGATCGCGGCCTGCGCCGCCTGCTGGGCGCCCGCACGTTCCTTCGCGGCCTCGACTACGAGAAGCGCAAAGTCGTCGAACAAGTGGTGGTTCAGGACACCTTCGCCACTTGTACGGTCCGTGGCTCCGACGCACAGCCGTACGACGTGTCGATTCGTCTGGGTGGTGAGGGGATCACCTCGAGCTGCAGCTGCCCGGCGTTCGCCAAGACCGGACAACACTGCAAGCACGTCGCCTCGCTGCTGATCAACGTGCGCAACAAGGCGCGCGCCAAGGCTCCGCGTCCGCCCGTCGCCGCCCCCGCCCAGGCGGCCCCGACTCCGCGGCTCCCCGAGCAGAGCAAGGCCAGCCGCCGCCGCGAGCGGCGCCGCCGCAACCAGACCCCCACCAACGTCGTTCCGCCGGGGCTGCGGCCGCCGCCCTCGCCCGACGCCACGGCCCGCTCGACCGGCATCGGCGCCTGGATGTCCCCCGAGGACACGAGCCGCCGCCTGAACCTGGAGTTCCGCGTCCACGTGCGCGCCGGTGGTCTCACCGTCACCGTGCTCGACACCGACGCGCGTGTCCCGATGCTGCCGAGCGTCGGACTCAACTGGCAGGCCATCTCGCCCACCGCCGACCGCGACGCGCTGCGTGTGCTGTCCCGACACGAGTCGGGCAACCCCCGCCACCCGGCGGTGGACATTCGGGGCGAGGACGTCTCGGAGCTGTTGCCGCTCCTGGTGGGTCGCCGCGTGCTGCTGGAGCCGGCGCTCATGCAGCTGCGCTTCTCCGAGGAGGTGCTGCGCCCACGCTTCGATCTGGAGATGGTCGGTGGTGACACCATCGTGGCCAAGGCGACGTTCGTGCGCACCGAGGACGGCCGCCAGTTCCAGCTGAGCTCGGGTGGTTGGTTCGAGGGCTGGCCAGGCTGGCACATCGACACCAGCGAAGGCGTCGCCCGCCTGGTGGACCGCCGCGTGGCTCCCTC
>DATIDO010000791.1:0-2710 GCA_035456245.1 Polyangiaceae bacterium | reverse complement strand
GGCCACCCAGCTGGCCAAGAAGCGGGCGCCGTTCTCCTGGAAGTGAGTTCCGTCGACCGTTCCGTTGGAACGCAGGAAGAAGAAGTCCTCGGGCGTGGGCGAGGGACAGATTGCCTTCAGGTACGCGACGGCTCGCGCGTTCAGATCGAGGACGAGCACGTCGTCGGACGCGCCCAGGTCGCGCATCGCCTGTGCGTAAGCGCCCGTGCCATTCCCGCCCGTGCAGTACGCCGAGTTGCGCGGCGGTGGTGTCACCAGCACCGGCACCACACCACGCTCCCTCGCACCGTCGATGAACAGCGACAGCTGAGCGGGGAACGCGCTCGCCGGATCGAGGTAGTACGGATACGTCGTCCCGTTCAGTTCGTAGGTCGCCGACTTGTTGCTGTCGTTCGTACCGAACTGAACGAAGAGATAGTCACCGGCAACCGCGTCCGCCCAGATGGCGTCCAGTCTACCTTCGTCGATGAATCGGCGCGAAGTGCGGCCCCCGACGGCGCGATTGTCGATCTCGATGCGCTCCGCGAAGAACTCCGGGAGCATCTGCCCCCAACCTGCTTGTTCACCGGGAGCCGCCGTGTTGGCGTAGTTGGAGACTGTCGAATCGCCCGCCAAGAAGACCGTCAGCGGCCCCACCGTAACCGGCTGACCTCCGCTTCCCGGTGCCCCGCCGCTCGAAGAGCCGCTCGAAGAGCCACCCGAGCCACCAGCAGTCGCGCCGCCGAGACCGACCGTCGAGCCCCCCGAGCCTCCGACTCCGTTCACCAGGCCCCCCGAACCATCGAGACCCGTCGTAGCGCCACCGGAGCCTCCCGCGCTGTCCGCATCGGCATCCGGCCCTTCACAGCCCAGCACGAGCGCGCCCCCGCTCGCGAGCCAGCCCAACCCCAGACACCAAGCCGCCGCTTGCAGCTGCTGCCGCGCGCTCATTTCAGGTACTCCGCCAGCTCGCTCCCCGAATCGCGGAGCCCGTCGGCGACCAGCTCGCCAATCGCCACCGCGCCGCTCGCCGAGAAGTGCGTGTGATCATCACAGAAGAACTCGCCGACCGGACCACCCGTGGCGGCGCTCACGTCGCCACCAGGCACCGGGCAGAAGCCTTTTGCGGCATAGAGCGCGATGCTGCGCGCATGCAGATCGATCACCGGGATCGACTGGGCCGCCCCCAGATCGATCACGGTCTGCACGAAGCCGCGTGTGCCCTTGGGCGTCGAGCCATTGCAGGCGATGGCGCTGACCGGCGTGACGAAGATGGGCTGGGCGCCTCGGCTCTTGGCGGCGTTGGCCATCATCAGATAGCTCTCGGCGAGCGCCGTCGTACCGACGTGCCGAGGACAGTTGGCATCGCCGTCGTTGATCCCGAACTGGATGAACAAGAAGTCGCCCGCCTTCATGCCAGCGAGCATGTCGGTCCACCGTGCCTGGAGGACCCGCTGCCCCGAACCATCCATCGCCAACAGACACTCACCATCCGCTCCCTTGGTGCCCTGCACGTCGTAGAGCCAGGTGCGCACGCTGCGCCCGCCGACCGCCGAATTGACGACGGTGATGCGCTCGTCGAACAGCGCATCGAAGGCCTTGCCCCAGCCCGTGGGACAAGGTGTCGGGCCATTGGCGACCGTCGAGTCACCAGCCAGCCACACCGTGGCTGGCCCGGGCTCCACTGGCTCCGTGACTCCGCCAGTACCCGTCGAGACTCCGCCCGTCCCGGGTGCCCCGCCCAAGCTCGCTCCGCCGCTGCCACCCGTAGCCGTCGCGGCGCCCCCAGTCCCGGGCAAGCCCGTCGACGTACCGCCTGTCGCGTCGGCCGCGCCATCGTCGCCCACCGGCTCCACCGAACAACCGGCCAACCCGGCGAGAGTGCTCGCCACCATGAGCAGCGCCGGAATCGAAGCACACGACACTCGGCCCGACGCCCTTCCTCTCGACCACTCCGCGCGCACTCTTTGGCTCATGGGGGCGCGGTTGCACGAGCCCTCATCAACCCGTCAGAAAACGTCGAAAGTCCGCTCAGCTCACAAAGATCCGCCGACGACTGCATGCTCTGCTGACTGCACCGCGCTGAAGACGACTGCTCTGCTGACCGCACCGCGCTGAAGACGGCGCCCTGCTGCTGACCGCACCGCGCTGAAGACGGCGCCCTGCTGACCGCACCGCGCCAAAGACCGAAGCTCTGCTGCTGGCCGCACCGCGCTGAAGACGGCGCTCTGCTGCTGGCCCCCGCCGAAAACACGAAGGGCCCGCCTCACGGCGAGCCCTTCGATCCCTACGACCACGGTTGGCTAGTGCCGAACCGCTAGCCTGCTCTCAGTTCGCGGCCGAAGTGGGCGAGCCCGACTCCTTCTTGGCCACCTCGTCGAGGTAGGCCTGAGAAGGCTGCGGCACCCGCTCGAGCGCGGCGGCGATCACCTCGTCCACCTTGCTCACGAACACGAACTCCAGCTCGTCCCGGATCTCCTTGGGCACCTCTTCCAGATCGGCCTTGTTGCGATCGGGAACGATGACCCGCTTGATGCCCGCGCGATGCGCGGCCAGGGTCTTCTCCTTCAGGCCACCGATCGGCAGCACGCGTCCGCGTAGCGAGATTTCACCCGTCATGGCCACGTCGTGACGCACACGGATGCCCGTGAGCAGCGAGACGATGGCGGTGAACATGGTGATACCGGCGCTCGGACCATCCTTGGGCATGGCGCCCGCGGGGATGTGGACG
>DATIDO010000790.1:0-5567 GCA_035456245.1 Polyangiaceae bacterium | reverse complement strand
AGCTCCGTCGTCGGGCGGCCGAGCGGGGCGTGCCGCTGCTTTCGACCTACGGCATGACCGAGTTTTGCTCGCAGATTTGCACGGAGGTTCCGGGCTCACCCGGGTCGGGTGTGGGTCCGCCCCTGCCTGGCACCGAAGTGCGGTTGGGCCCCGATGGGCGCATCGCCGTGCGGGGCCCAACGGCTTGCCTCGGCTACCTGGGGCTCGATTCGCCCTTCGACGAAGAGGGTTGGTTCGCCACCAGTGATCGCGGACAATGGGACGAGCGAGGGCACCTTCACGTGCTCGGCCGGGTGGACCACGTGATCATCAGCGGGGGCGAGAACATTCATCCCGAGACCGTCGAGGCGGCAATGCTGGCGCTGCCCGAGGTGGCCGAGTGCGGAGTCGTGGGTGTGCCCGACGCCGAGTGGGGGCAGCGCGTGGTGGCCTGCGTGGTGCTCTATCCGTCGGTCCGCAAGCTGGGGGTGAAGAAGCTCGAGAAGCGCTGGCGCGAGGAGCTGCGGCTGCGGCTGCCGAGCTTCGCCATCCCCAAGACTTTCATCGAGTTGGACACCCTACCGCTGCTCGGGATCGGCAAGCTGGACAGGGCTGGTTTGGCTCGACTGGTGACTGGCTGACCCGTTCCCCGACTATTGCGTCCGGAGCAACGACGGCTGCCAGCCGTGCCCATTGTGCAGCGACGGCGGCGGCCTCACCTTGTCGCCATGACCGCAGTCCTCCGTGTCGAACCCCTCTCCTTCCCCTGGCAAACGCAGGATCCATTCCTGTTCTGCGTGCACCACAACGACGCCTTTCCGGCGGGTAACGAGGAGCTGGGCCCCGAGGCGTCGCTGGCGGGCCGACAGATCGGCCAAGACTTCGCCAACAAGGACGGCTGGAACATGTACCACGGCGACGTCGTGCCCGGCTTTCCGGGTCATCCGCATCGCGGGTTCGAGACCGTCACCGTCGTGCGTTCGGGGCTGATCGACCACTCTGATTCGCTGGGCGCGACCGCACGATTCGGCGGTGGCGACACCCAGTGGCTCACCGCGGGCAAGGGCATCGTGCACGCCGAGATGTTCCCGCTGGTGAAGAAGGGGGAACCGAACCCGACCGAGCTGTTCCAGATCTGGCTGAACTTGCCGAGCAAGAACAAGATGGTCGAGCCCTACTTCTCGATGTTGTGGGCCGACGCCATCCCGCACGTGGTCGAGCGCGACGACGCCGGGCGCGAGACCGAGGTGACGGTGATCGCCGGTAGCTTCCGCGGGGCCACACCGCCCTCGCCGCCGCCCGATTCCTGGGCATCGAGCGCAGACGCGGACGTTGCCATCTGGACCCTGCGCTTGGCCGCCGGAGCCCAGCTGACGCTGCCGGCAGCGCGTCCCGGTACGAACCGCACGGTCTACTTCTTCGTGGGCGGCAAGGCTCGCGTCGGAGGTACCGAGGTCACGCGAGGCAACGCCATCCTGGTCGATGCGACGGCCGAACTGCTGCTGGAAAACGGCGACAGCCAAGCCGAGTTCCTCGTCCTCCAGGGGCGTCCGATCGGCGAGCCTGTGGTGCAGTACGGTCCGTTCGTCATGAACACGCGCCAGGAGATCGAGGCGGCGTTCCGCGACTACCAGCGCACCCAGTTCGGAGGCTGGCCCTTCGATCGGGCCGATCCGGTCCACCCGGCAGAGCGTGGCCGCTTCGCGCGGCACGCCGATGGGCGCATCGAGGAAGCTCGAGCGCTCCCGGCGGAGGTATCTGCAGCCATCGCGGCCGCTGCGGCCGCGGGGTGACATCAGCCAGTGCGCTCGGGCGCGGTCGATTCGCGCTCGGGCGCATCGTCGGCGTCCGGGCCTGGTGTATCCCCGGCGTGCGAGACAGGGGCCATCGAGTCTCGCCCCTCGGCGAAGGGATCGACGCGCTTCTTGCGCTTGGTGAGGCGACGAGGCTGTGAAGGCCAGCGAAAGTCGGCGGGGCGCCCCGTGATCAGCCGGGCGCCGCGCTGGAACGTGAGGTAGGCCCACACCCACTGGAAGAACACCACGTAGCGGTTACGGAAGCCGATCAAGAAGGCGATGTGCACCCCGAGCCACAGGAGCCAGGCCGGCAACCCGCTCAGCTTCAGGTGCCGGAACTCAGCGACTGCTGCGCTGCGTCCGATCGTAGCCAGATTGCCCTTGTTCACGTAGCGGAACTCCTCGGCCTTCAGGCCTTGGAGTCGGCGTTCGATCTGCCGAGCGACGAAGCGGCCCATCTGCGTGGCCGCAGGCGCCACGCCCGGGACCGCGACGCCGTTGGCGTCCGAGCAAGACGCCATGTCACCGATGCAGAAGACCTCTTCGTAACCCGGTACATTCAGCTGGCGGTCGACCACCACCCGCCCTCCGCGATCGAGTGGAACACCCAGCGTGGAGCCCAGCGCCGCGGCCTGGACGCCTGCCGCCCAGAGCACGTTGGCAGCCGGAATCAACTGCGGCTCTCCGTCCTGCGGCTGCACCGTGAGGCCCTCGGGTCCGATGGCGATCACCCGGGACGAGGGCCGAACCTCGACCTGGAGGTGCAGCAGCTGCTTCATGGCGCTGCGCCGCATCGGCTCCGAGAAGGTCCCCAGGACCGACGGCCCTCCCTCGATCAGCACCACCGAGATCTCCTCGGGTCGCGTGTGACGGAAGTCACGGGTCACCATGTTGCGCGAGAGCTCGCTGAGCGCTCCGGCCATCTCGACGCCCGTCGGGCCGCCGCCGATCACCACGAAGGTGAGCAGCTCGCGACGGCGTGCCGGATCGGTCTCCTGCTCGGCCAGCTCGAGGGCCATGAGCACCTTGCGCCGAACCTCGAGCGCCTCGTCGAGCGTCTTGAGCCCGACGGCGTGTCGGGGCCAGTCATCGTGGCCGAAGTAGTTGTTGCGGGCACCAGCGGCCAACACCAGGAAGTGGTAATCGACCGGACCCGAGGTGGTCTCCAACCGACGCGCCTTCAGGTTGACCTCGGTCACGTCGGTGAAAAGAACCTCGACGTTCTTTTGCCCTGCGAAGACCTGGCGGATGGGTACGGCGATCTCGGCTGGGGAGAGCGCACAGGTGGCCACCTGGTAGAGCAGTGGCTGAAACAAATGGTGGTTGGTCTTGTCCAGCAGCAGGATATCGACGGGTTCTCGGGCGAGCCCGCGCGCAACCGCGATGCCACCGAACCCGCCGCCCACCACCACGACCCGTCGTCGCCACGCCATCGGACCTCGTGCCTGCACCCTAGGCAGGCGCAGGCACGGGGGCGTTTCCGACGAGAGTCCCTCTGACGATCTGGCTCAGAACTCGGCCTTGGCGCCCATCTGGAACCAACGCGGCGGGTTCGAGCGAGCACCATAGGGGCGGCGACCACCGATATAGGCCTCGCCCGTGACGTTGCGCAGGTTGGCGTAGATGGTCAGCCAGGGCAGCGGCTTGGCGTAGGCGCTCAAATCGAGCCAGGTCTGGGTGTCGGTCGTCCAGGCCTCGTCGTACGCCCCCTGCCCTGCCTGCTCGCGCATCCGATCGATGAAGTTGAGCGTGGCGTTCACGCCGGCGTACTTGTGCTCGATGCCTGCCGTGGCGTTGAACTGGTGCGGCGGGATGTACGGGATCTCGTCGCCGACGACGACGTTGCCGTAAATCGGATCGGCCGACTGGAACGAGTTGAGGAACTCACCGCGCGAGTAGGTGTACGCGAAGCTGAACGGCAGCTTGAAAGAAGCCGGTAGCGGCATCTCGTGCCCGACCAGCGCCTCGACGCCGTAGATGCGGGCCGCGCCGGCGTCGAACTGACGATCCAGGCCCGCGTCGATGCAGCCGCTCGACAGGGTGCAGACGTCGGTCAGGTTCGAGTAGTCGTTGTAGAAGCCGATGGCTTCGGCGTGGAACGCCTTCTGGACGAAGCGACTGCCGGCTTCGTAGTTCACGCTGTACTCGGGCTCCACGTAGCCCTCGCTGCCGGGGGCCGGTGGGCTGAAGCCGCGGTAGACGCCACCGAGCACGCCCCAGCCCGGCAGCATTTCGAAGAAGGCGCCGGCGCCAGGCAAGAAGGCAGAGAGGAAGCGGGTGTCGAGCGCGCCCGTTTGGAAGTTCTCGGCCTCGGACTGGATGAGCTCGACACGCATGCCAGGGGTCACGGTGAGCGCCTTCCAGGTGATGGCGTCGGTGACGTGGATGGCGGCGGCGTAGGTGGCAGCCCGGTTGTCGGCGGTCGTCAGCGTGGGCTGGCCGGCGTAGACGAGCTGGCCGCTGCGCATGTCGTAGGCCGTCTCGGTGTGCAGGCGGCGGATCTCGTCGTTGTGCAGGCGGAGGCCACCCTCCAGGCGATGGCCGAGGGGGCCCGTCCTGGTCGCGTGGTTGGCGACGGTCTGGATACCCTGGCTGACGAAGTTTCGATCGTTGGGGCCGATGTAGAGCTGCTCGGCGGGGGAGCCCGAGTCCTGCTGGCCCGTGAGAACGTCGTAGTAGCCTTGGTTCGCCGGATCGTTCGGGTTGGCGAGCACCTGGGAGGCCGACGCGCCGCCGAGTCGATTGAACTTCTTCCAGATGCGGTGGAAGTCGTTGCGGTAGACGGTCGTCTTGAGAGTGAAGCCCAGCTCGCGCGCGTCGAGGACGTGGGTCAGGGCCAGCGCCGTGCGATGATTGTTCATCTGGTCGAGCGCGGCGGCCGGGTAGCGGCGATACGGGTTTTCGCGGAAGTCGGCGTCCGACTGTCCCAGGTAGCTCTCGTTGGAGACCTCGTCGCTGTAGGTCAGCTTGAGCAGGAACTCGTTGCGGGTCGTCGCCTGCGGATCGAGCACGTAGGAGGCCTTGGCGACCCACTCGTTGCGGGTCGAGCCCGTATCGGCACCGCTCGGCAGTTGAGCGAAGCCGGTGTTCTGGAGGCGAACGCCTTCGATCAAGAATCCGAACTGCTCGGTCGAGGTCCCGAAGTGGACGTGGCCTTTGCTGTAGCCGAACTCGCCGAACGCCAGATCGACGGCGCCAGCAGGGCCCAGCGGGATCGGTCGAGAAACGAAGTCGACCGCGCCACCGACCGTCTGCGGACCGTAGGCGATGGCGGCAGGGCCCTTCACCACGCGGATCTCGGTCATGCGCGTGAGCAGCGGGAAGAAGTAGGCCGCCGGTGCCGAGTAGGGCGCGGGCCCGAACAGCACGCCGTCCTCCGTCAGCGTCAGCTTCTTGCTGCGGTCGGGGTTACCGCCACGAATGCCCAGGTTCGGGCGCAAGCCGATTCCGTCCTCCTGCCTCAGGTACACGCCGGGGATCTGCAGCAAGGCTTGGCTGGGATCGTCGTACTCGAAGCGCTTCAGCTGGCGCTCGGTCAGGACCTGGGCCGAACCAGCGGCGCGGCTGAGGCTGGAGCCGAGCACCTGGACTTCGCCCTCCTCGGCCTCCGAGCCAGGAGCCGACTGCGCACCGCTGCCTTCGCTGTCACCTGCGGGAGCGTCACCGACGGTGATCTCGGCCTCGGCAGCCGGGGCCTCGGCAGCCGGGGCCGCGGCCGCTGCACTGGCGGCGGGGCTCGGTGCCGGAGTGGTCCCCGCGGGCTCGTTCGTGGGCTGGCTCTCGCTCGTCGGG
>DATIDO010000789.1:0-2359 GCA_035456245.1 Polyangiaceae bacterium | reverse complement strand
ATGCAGGGCATCTTCTCCTTCTCTCAGTCCATTCAGCGCGGCATCGAGCTCGGCCTCATCAGCGACCGCATGGCCGAGGTGATCCGCCAGCACGGCGACGATCTCGAGCGCCTGCTCGATCCGGCCGCGAGCGATCGCTTCGAGTACTTCGGTCTGCGCACCGTCTACGATCGCTACCTGCTCAAGCACCCCAAGACCCGTCAGGTCATCGAGTCGCCGCAGTACTTCTTCCTGCGCGTGGCTACCGCGCTCGGGGAGAAGCTCTCCGAGATCCGTGATCTCTACGGCCTCTTCAGCCGCTTCGAGTACATGACCAGCTCGCCCACGCTGTTCAACTCGGGCACCAAGCACGAGCAGCTCTCCAGCTGCTTCCTCTTGGATTCTCCCTCGGATCACCTCGAGAGCATTTACCGTCGCTACACGGACATCGCGCTGCTCTCCAAGTTCTCGGGCGGCATCGGCCTCGCGTACCACCGCGTGCGCAGCCGCGGCTCGCTGATCGAGAGCACCAACGGCCACTCGAACGGTATCGTGCCGTGGCTGAAGACGCTGGACGCCAGCGTCGCGGCCGTGAACCAGGGTGGCAAGCGCAAGGGCGCTTGCTGCGTCTACCTGGAGACGTGGCACGCCGACATCGAGGAGTTCCTCGAGCTGCGTGACAACACGGGTGACGAGGCTCGCCGCACGCACAACCTGAACCTGGCCAACTGGATCAGCGACCTGTTCATGAAGCGCGTCGAGGGCGCGGCCGACTGGTCGCTGTTCGATCCCAAGGACGTACCGCACCTCACCGATCTCTTCGGTGACGACTTCGAGAGCGCCTACGTCGAGGCCGAGCAGAAGGGCCTGGCCAAGAAGACGATCCCGGCTCGTGAGCTGTACGCGCGCATGATGCGCACGCTGGCCCAGACCGGAAACGGCTGGATGACGTTCAAGGACAAGTCGAACAAGGCTTGCAACCAGACGGCGCTGCCCGGTCGCACCGTGCACCTGTCGAACCTGTGCACCGAGATCCTCGAGGTCACCTCGTCGGACGAGACCGCGGTGTGCAACCTGGGCTCGATCAACGTCGGCCGTCACCTCAAGGAGCAGGGCGGCAAGCTGGTCGTCGACTTCGAGAAGCTGGCAGCCACCACCCGCCGCGCCATCCGTCAGCTCGATCGCGTGATCGACCTGAACTACTACCCGATCGCCTCGACCAAGGCCTCGAACAACAAGTGGCGCCCGGTGGGCCTCGGCCTGATGGGCCTGCAGGACGTGTTCTTCCAGATGCGTCTGCCCTTCGACGGCGACGCAGCCCGCAAGATCAGCCAGAAGCTCAGCGAGCACATCTACTTCCACGCGCTCTCCACCTCGGCCGAGCTGGCCGAGGAGAAGGGCCCGCACGTGGCCTTCCCCGAGACGCGCGCCGCCCGCGGCGAGCTGCAGTTCGACGCCTGGGGCGTGACGCCCGACGGCGAGCTGGACTGGGAGGGGCTGCGCCTGCGCATCCAGAAGACCGGCCTGCGCAACTCGCTCAGCATCGCCATCGCGCCGACGGCCACGATCGCTTCGATCGCGGGCTGCTACGAGTGCATCGAGCCGCAGGTGTCCAACCTGTTCAAGCGCGAGACGCTGTCGGGCGACTTCCTCCAGGTGAACCGCTACCTGGTGCGCGAGCTGGAGCAGCTGGGCATGTGGAACGAGTCCATGCGCGGCAAGCTGAAGATGAACGAAGGTTCGGTGCAGGGCATCGACGAGCTGCCGAGCGAGCTCAAGCTCATCTACCGCACCGCTTGGGAGGTGCCGATGCGCAGCCTGATCGACATGGCCGCCGAGCGTGGCGCCTACATCGACCAGAGCCAGTCGCTCAACCTGTTCGTCGAGAGCCCCAACATCGGCCGCCTGTCGTCGATGTACATGTACGCCTGGAAGAAGGGCATCAAGACGACCTACTACCTGCGTAGTCGTCCGGCGACGCGCATCACCAAGACCACGGTCGAGGCCGACGACGGTGGCTCGCTGGTTCCCCAGGCTCCGAGCCGGGTTCAGGCTCAGTCGTCGGAGAAGTCGGCGCAGGCCGCTCAGGAGAAGAGCGCCCAGGAGAAGAGCGAGGCCGAGAAGGCTCAGGCGGCGGTCGTTTGCTCGCTCGAGAATCCCGAGTCTTGCGAGGCCTGCCAATGAGCACCGAGAACAACACCGCCGAGCTGTTCGACGATTTCGGCGGCGAGTTCAGCGATGATTTCGACGACGTGATGCAGTCCGGCGAGTTCGTCGCCGGCACGGTCTCCGGCATCCCCCCGGCGGTGGCGCCGTACGCGCCGCCTGCCGTTGCGGCAGCGCCTGCTGCGCCGGCTGTTTCGGGCTTCGCTGCAGCTGT
>DATIDO010000788.1:0-3804 GCA_035456245.1 Polyangiaceae bacterium | reverse complement strand
CCCAGTGCACGCGGAACATCAGGCGCAGATCGTCGTCACGCAAGAGCAGGCGCCCGTCGTCGTCGACGAACGAGGCGAGCGCGACGCGCTCGAAGGAGCCCGCCAGTTCGATGAACTCGGCGGGCGCGGCGCCACGACGTGCGCCGCCTGCCGGCCAGAACTCGCGCAAGGCGGCTAGAAATAGCTCACTCTGCAGCGCGCGCAGCTGGCGCAGCTGTGCAGTCTGGCCGGCGTGGACAGCGACCGCGACGTCTTCACGGAGCTGCGCGGCGAGGGCCGGTCCTGTCGCAGCGCCGCTGGCGAGCGCCGCGTTCAAACGCCGGAACTCTTCACCGATCGTGCGCATCTCGAGCGACAGCTCGGTGGCGCGCGCTTCCCGCGCGAGCCGCTGCTCGTCTTCTTCGCGGCTGTGCAGGCGGCTGGCATCGACCTGGGGCAGCGGCAACACGATGGGACGCGTCGGTCGCGGCGCCACTACGAAGGTACCGAGCGCAGCCAAACACAAGAGCAGCGCTACGGGTCCATTGCGGATCTGCAACGTGTGCTTCGGTGTGCGTGCGGGTGTTCGGTTCCCTGGGGTTGGTGGCGACTCCGAACCAATCATGGTCTCGCGCGGCTCCGCTTGACAGGTCGGAGGCACGGTCCACGATACGCCGGCTTGCTGGTTGAAAGAACCAGCTCGGATTGGACCCAATCGTGGTGCGAGAAAAGCGTCAACATCACCGGGGAGCGCTCGTCGCTCCGGTCGTCGTCTCCGCGCCCGACGGCGCGGCCTTCCATTCGACCTCGCAGGACATCAGCGTGGGCGGCATGTATCTCGAGAGCGAGGTCAATCCAGCCATCGGCTTGGCGGTGACCGTTTCGTTCCAACTTCCGGGTCTCGGTCCGGTCGAGCTGCCCGGCTTCGTGCGCTGGGTGAAGACCGGCGGCTACGGGGTGCAGTTCGGCCCCATCGGCCCGCGCGAGACGCACGCCATCGGCAAGATCGTGCGCGGCTCGATTTCCGGCGCCTGATCCGTACGGCAGGCAGGGCCGTTCGGCAGGCAGGGCCATTCGGCAAGCCGGGCCGTACGGCAGGCAGGGCCGTTCAGTCGCCAGTGCCGCCTCGCAGGTGCGCACCAACGCAAAAAGGGCCGCGTCGTCGACGCGGCCCTCACTCGTTCACTTCGCAGGCGCCTTGCTGGCCTTCGTGGAGGGCAGCTTCTCCTTGGCGTCGGGGAGGGAGTCCCAACGCAGCGCTTCGCCCACGGTGCTCAGCACCTTCATCGTGGTCCAGCGCTTGAGCGACATGACGTACAGGCCCGGCTCGCCCTTGCGCGTCGAGAAGAACGCCAGCAAGCGGCCGTCGGGGCTGCAAGCCGGGTAGGAGTTGGAGCCTTGGTTCTGGGTGAGGCGCTGCACGCCCTGCCCCTTCTCGCCGCTCATCACCAAGTCCTGATGATCGCCGACGGTCACGGCGTAGACCAGGAAGATGCCGTCCTCGGTGTCGCAGAAGGTCGGCGCGTAGGCCGCGAAGCCCGAGGGCGAGATGGCCTTGCCGTCCAGGTAAACGCGCTGGCCACCCTGCTCCGCGGTGCCACCAATCCAGGCGAGCTTGCCGCTCGGGCTGAAGACCGGGTGGATCGCCACCTCGGTGTTGGATTGGCGCTTCATGTTCTTGCCGTCGGCGTCGCCGACGTAGATCGCGCTGCCCTCGGGCTCGGAGACCGACAGCGCCATGCGCTTGTGCTCCTTGTCGAAGGCAACGCCGTAGAGCGAGCGCTGGAAAGGAACGTCGACACGCACCGCCTCGGTCGCCTTGGGCCCGAGCTTCACCAAGCGGTAGGGTGAGAAGTTCGCACTCTGCACGTAGAAGAGATCACCCGTGTCGGACCAGGTGGGGGCGAGCGCGGTGGCCTTCACGTCGGAGCGGGCCGCCAGACCGTAGCCGTCGGCGTCGACGGAGAAGGCGCGGCGATTGCGGCCCCAAGCACCGGCGAAGGTGAAATGGCTGGAGAAGCCGCCGGGGCGGCCCGTCAGGGCGCCGAGCAGATCATCGGTGATGCGGTGCGCGGTGCGTCGGGCGTCCGCCTTGGGCACCGTGATCTTCACTTCGTACACGGGCGCGGAGCCGGCGCTGGGGAAGTAGGCGATGCCCAGGACGTCGATCACGTCGGGCGTCTCGGAGCGACGTGCGGCCACCTTCACGATGGCCTCGGCGCCCTTGGCCTGCCACGCCTTCACGTCGACGGCATCGTTGAAGCCATACAGGCCCGTGGGCGCCTCCTGATCGGGGATGACCTTGAACATGCCGCTGATCTCGAGATCACGGCGCACCACGCTGCGTACGATGACGTCTTCGAGATCGGGCGAGAGCGAGGGCAGCACCGCGATCTTCGGGATGTGCTCCTCGGAGGTGCCGGTCACCACGAACTCACCCAGCTGGCTTTCGTCGGCCGGCTTGGCTGCGGGCGCGACCGGAGCCGCCGGCTGAGCGGCAGGCTGGGTTTGCGCCACCACGTCGGGCGCGAGCACCAGAAGACTGCCTGCACCGAGAAAAAGGGCCGAGGCGTAGCCGAGCTGACTCTTCATTCCCTCGTCCATAGCGTCGCCGCTCGGGTCGACCAACCCGAAAAGTGGCGGCAGCTGCCCCGAGCCCGGACGCTCAGTTGCACTTGCGGCCCGCACCGGAGAGGCGCGGGTACAACGTGGACTCGAGGATGTCGGGGTAGAGCGGCGGCGGTGGCGGCAATTCCTGACCCACCAAATTCTGCAGGGTGCTCTGCACCTTGGCGTCGAACACGGCGTTGCCGCTCGGCGAGGTGATGGAGAAGCCGGCCACCGAGCGATCGCTGCCGACGCGCACCGAGACCGAGGTCCCCAGCTTGATCAGCTCTTCACAGGGGATGGCGTCTTCCGGCGGCTTGAAGCGGCTGTTGAACCAGGCGGCCAGCTTGGCCTTGTACTGGTCGATGGCACGGGCCTTGAGCGGATCCGTCTCGGTCCCCTCCTTCACACCGTCCGCCGCGCCTTCCTCGGTCATGGCGTTTTCGGGCTTCTGCTCGGCGTCCTCGAGCTTGGTGTCGACCTGCTTGGCGATCTCGGCGTCCTCGGGCGGCGCTTCGTGATCCTTGTCGGCCAGCTTCTTCTCGGGATCGATGGGCTTCACCTGATCGTCCGCCTTGGACGACGGCGCGGCGCGATCTTCGTAGCGCTTGATCGGCGGCTGCTTCTTCCACATGTCCGGCAGCTTGGCCTTCTGCTTGGAGCCGAGCTTCAGCAGTGGCAGGTCGTCGAGCACCGGCTTCACGGCGATCGGGACCAGCTGGGGCTTGGGCTCCTCCTTCGCGGCGATGCGGCTGTCGTTCTTGCCTGCCCAGATGAGCAGAGCGAAGAAGGCCGCCTGCAGCGTCATGGCGAAGGCGCAGGCGATCCCGACTTCACGCTGGGAGAAGGCGAGGCGGCTGGCGGTACCGGACATGGCGGGTGCTTACTTGGCGGGGCCGCCGCTGGCCTGGGGGCTGGCGGTGGAGGGCGGAGTATTGGACGCAGCAGGAGCCGAATCGGTCTCTGCGACGGGCTCGAGCTCGGGCTGGACGAGCAGGTTCAACGATTGGACGCCGTTGCTGCGCGAGGCCGCCACGACCTCGGCCACCACGCCGTAGCGGGCGTCCTTGTCGGCGCGGATGTAGATTTCGCCTTCGTTCTGCACGCGAGCGCTCTCCCGCAGGGCCTGGGGGACGCGACCGGTGATGTCGGTCTCGCCGAGCAACACACGCCCCTCCTTGGTCACCGAGACGAGCAGGCGTGCGTCCTTCACCGGCG
>DATIDO010000787.1:0-6186 GCA_035456245.1 Polyangiaceae bacterium | reverse complement strand
CACGACCGACACCGAGGGACTGCTGTTCGCGTCGGGCCACTACCGCAACGGCATCTTGCTCGCGCCGGTGACCGCGCGGGCCATCGAGTCACTCGTCCGGGGAACGCCTCCTCCGCTCCCGCTCGCCCCCTACGATCCGCGCCGCCTGCGTCGAGACGGCTGACGCGAGGAGGGGCGCCACGTCGATCCAGGCCGTTTTGCCCGTCTTTGCCCCCGAAAAATGCCCGCTCGTCCGTCCGGGCCGAGAGTGCTAAGAGCGCGGCCATGGCCGTCACTTACCGCCAGGCTGGCGTCGACATCGATGAAGCGAACTCGTTGATCGAGCGCATCAAACCGCTGGCGCAGAAGACGCGCACGCCCTTCGTGCTCGAGGGCATCGGCGGCTTCGCCGGCCTGTGCAGCCTGCCGACCGGGATGGAAGAGCCCATTCTGGTGAGCGGGACCGACGGCGTCGGCACCAAGCTGAAGGTGGCCTTCGCGACCGGCAAGCACGACACGATCGGTCAGGACCTGGTGGCGATGTGCGTGAACGACATCATCACCACCGGCGCCGAGCCGCTCTTCTTCCTCGACTACTTCGGCACCGGCCGCCTGTCTGCCGACGTGGCAGCCGACGTGATCCGCGGCATCGCCGACGGCTGCAGCCTGTCGGGTTGCGCGCTGCTCGGTGGCGAGACGGCCGAGCTGCCGGGCATGTACGCCGACGGCGAGTACGATCTGGCTGGCTTCTCCGTCGGCGTCGTCGACAAGAAGAAGCTGCTGGGCCCCGCTCGCGTGAAGGTCGGTGACGTGGTCCTCGCGGTCGCCTCCACCGGTCTGCACTCGAACGGCTACAGCCTGGCCCGCCGCGTGATCGAGAACGAGATGGGCCTGTCCTTCCAGGACCGCATCCCCGGCCTCGATGGCACCGTGGGCGAGGTGCTGCTCACCCCCACCCGTATCTACGCACGCACGGTGAAGAGCCTGCGCGCCGCGCTCGGCGACGGCCTGCACGCGCTCTGCCACGTGACCGGCGGCGGAGTTCCCGAGAATCTCCCCCGCGTCCTGCCCGAGGGTGTGCGCGCGGTGCTCGACGGTTGTCGCCCCTGGCCCGCCCTGTTCACGGCCATCGCCAACGGCGGCCCGGTCGAGCTGGCCGAGATGCGTCGCACCTTCAACCTGGGCATCGGCCTCCTGGTCACGGTGGCGGCCGACAGCGCCGACGCTGCGCTCGCGTCGCTCGCGGCCTCGGGTGAGGACGCCTGGCGCATCGGCTCGATCGCTCCGGCCTCGACCGCAACGGGTAGCGGCCCCGCTCACGTCGAGTACGTGAACGATCCCGAGGGCCAGCGCGGGTGACGCTCGAGCTGGGCGTCCTGGTTTCTGGAAGTGGCAGCAACCTCCAGGCCCTGCTCGACGCCAGCCAGAATGGCGCGCTCGACGCCCGCATCCGCGTGGTGATCAGCAACCGCCCCGGCGTGTACGCGCTGGAGCGCGCGCAGCGCGCGGGCGTGCCGGTCGTCACCATCGATCACAAGGCGTTCCCCTCGCGCGAGGCCTTCGACGCCGAGCTGGTGAGCCAGCTACGCGCGCATGGCGTCGAATGGGTGGCGCTCGCTGGCTTCATGCGCGTGCTCACCCCGGTGTTCATCGATGCCTTCGCCGATCGCATCGTGAACATCCACCCCGCCCTGCTGCCCTCGTTCCCGGGCGTGGACGGGCCGGGCCAGGCCTTCCGCGCCGGTGTGCGCGTGGCAGGCTGCACGGTGCATTTCGTCGAGCTGGGCGTCGACAGTGGCCCCATCCTGGTGCAGCGGGCCGTGGCGGTCCTGCCCGGCGACGATGAAGATGCCCTGCGCGCGCGCATCCTCGAGCAGGAGCACCAGGCCTTCGTCGAGGCGCTCGAACTGCTCTCGCGGGGCACGGCCCGCTTGGAGCGAGACGAACAGGGTCGCGGTCGAGTGCGCTTCGAGGTGCCCGGCGCCCGAGCGAGCTCGACATGAGCGCCCGGCACTACGACGTCGTCGTCTTGGGCCGGAGCATCGGCGCGCTGTGCTGCGCGGCGCTGCTCGCACGCCGCGAGCTGCGCGTCTTGGTGCTGGGTCAGGGGCAGCGGAACCCGCTCTACCAAGTCGAGGACTACACGCTGGCGCGGCGCTGCTTCACGCTGCTGTCGGCCACCTCGCCCGTCTTCCGTCGCATCCTTCAGGAGCTGGCCCAGACGCAGCGCTTCCGGCGCATGACCACGCCGCTCGATCCGATGTTCGCGCTGCTGGAGCCGCGCAGTCGCTTCGAGATCCCCCCGGACGTCGAGCTGTTCTCGCGCGAAATCCGCCGCGAGTACCCCGAGGTGGAGCAGCAGGTCGCCGAGTTCTACGCGTTGGTCTCCGAGGCCAACGCGCGCATCGATCAGGCCTTCGAGCGGGACGCCATCTGGCCACCCGGCACGCTGTGGGAGCGACTGGAGACGGGACGGCTCTCCTCGAGCTTGCCGTTGATCGAGTCGCGCGATGGTCCCGCCAGCCTGTTCGAGCGGCTGCCCGAGGAACACGCCTTCCGCCGAGTCGTCGAACTGCCGGCCTTCTTCGCCTCCCACCTGGGCCAGACCCCGGCGGCGCTGCCCACCTTCGCGCTGGCGCGCCTGCACGGCTCGTGGACACGCGGCGTGCACTCGCTGCCGCGCGAGGAGCAGGAGCTCGAAGATTTCCTGGTCGAGCGCATCGAGAGTTACGGCGGCGTGTGTCGCCTGCGAGGCCGCGCCAGCGAGTTGGTGATCCGCCGCGGGCGGCTGCTCGGCGTCCAGGAGGACGGCGAGCCGTGGTTGACCGGCGCCGAAGCGGTGGTGTCGAGTTCGACCGGTGAGGCGCTGGCCAACCTGACGCAGGGGGCAGGCGTGACGCGCAAGGCGCGCGAGGCCTGGCCCGAGATCGGCGTGGTCGGCGGGCGCTTCGTCGTCAACGTGGTCGTCGCCAGCGAAGGCGTCCCGGCCCCGCTCGCGCGCGAGTCCTTCTTGCTCGGCCCCGAGCCCTCGCTGCCCACCGTCCACATGAAGCGCTGCGCGCTGCCCGAGTCGAACGGACGGGACGGCGACGGACCGCTCGAGCTGCTCGTGTGCGAGAGCTGCGTGACGCCGGGCATCGATCCACTGGGCGCGCGGGCGGCCGTGCTGGCGACGCTGGAGCGTCACCTGCCCTACATCGCGCGGCACTTCCGAGCCATCGACAGCCCCCACGATGGACTGCCGGCGCGGCTCTACGAGCCGACCAGCGAAGGCTTGCGCGTGCGCGAGCTGGAGCGCGTGCACCTACGTGAAGCCAGCGTCACCGCCGAGCCGATGGAGCCGCGCCTGAGCGTGAGCTCCGGGGGCTACTTGGGCCTGTCGGGGGAACCGGTCCGCGGCCCCATCCCCGGTACGTATTTGGTGGGCCCTTCGGTGCTGCCGGCGTTGGGACAAGAAGGCGAGCTGCTCGCCGCTTGGAGCGCGGCGCGCATCCTGACCAAGAAGGACAGGAACCGACAGAAGCTGCGCCGACAAATGTGGACCAAGATCGAGACGAGCTGACATGCGTATCATCGCCGGAAGTTTGCGCGGTCGCCGCCTCGTCGCTCCGCCTGGTCTCGCCACCCGGCCCACGACCGATCGCGTTCGAGAGGCCTGGTTCTCCATGCTGGGGCCGCTCGAAGGCACCGCACTCGATCTCTACGCCGGTACGGGCGCGCTCGGTTTCGAGGCGCTCTCGCGCGGGGCCGAGCACGTGGTGATGGTGGAGAGCGGCAAGGCAGCGCAGAAGGCCATCCTGCAGAACGCGGACGCGCTCGGTGTGCGCCAGCGCGTGACGCTGCTCGGCAGCACGGTCGAGACCTGCCGCTCGGCGGTGGGGCGCCTCGCGCCCTTCGAGCTGATCCTGACCGATCCGCCTTGGACGCACATCGACGAGGCCGAACGAGCGCTGGCTCTCTTGCTGAACGCGAAGCTGCTGACGCCGACCGGCAGGCTGGTGCTCGGCCACCCCAAGAAGCGTTCGGTCTCGCTCCGTGACGACTCGGGCCTGGTCGCGACCAAGAGCCGCAACTGGGGTGACTCGGCCGCGACCTTCTACGAGCCAGCCGCCGAAGATCCCGCCGCTCCGAGCGCTGACAGCCCTGCCGACCCGACCAGCGACCCGACCGCCAACCCGGACGGCCAACTTGGCGGGGACTCCGATCAGCCGTAGGCTTGGCAGCCATGTCGGACTCCACGCCGCCGGTGAAGAAGAACGGCAACACCGGGCTCGTGGTGATCGCGCTGCTCCTGCTCTTGGCAGCGGGCGGCGGCGTGTTCTGGAAGCTCTCGCAGAAGCCGAGCGAGCAAGTGGTGGAAGAGCGCGTGAAGCTCGCCCCCAGCTCGCAGCCCACCGCGACCAGTGAGGACGCGCTGCCTCCGCCGCCCAGCGAGGACGAGCTGGCAGCCCCGGCGCCCAGCGCGAGCGGCAGCGCCCAGGTGAAGTCCGGCGGGCCTTCCGGCTGCTCCGCCTCCTGCGACGGCACTGCCGGCGCCAACCTCCACAGCGCCCTGCGCGCTCGTGGTGGACAGGCCCGCGGCTGCTACGAGCGCGCGCTGCAGACCAACCCCCAGCTGGCCGGCAAGATGACCGTGCAGCTCAAGCTGAGCCCGACCGGCGCCGTCTGCAGCGCCTCGATCCAGGGTGACACGCTGCACGAGACGAGCGTGAGCAACTGCGTGCTCTCCAACTTTCGCAGCGGCGTCTACCCGGCCCCGCAAGGCGGCTGTGTCCTGACCGAGGTGCCCCTCAACTTCGTCTCCAAGCAGTGAGCGCACCATGATCTCCCGCCTCTTGCCTCTCGCCCTGTTCGCGCTCGGCGCAGCCGCCTGGGCCTGCGAGTCGCAGGGTTACACGCCCGACTGTCCGCCCATGCCGATCACCAGCGCGGGCGTCGACGATCCCGCGCTCGTCGCCTGGCGGCAGGAGGCCGTGGAGAAAGGCTGCGCCACCGCAGCCGGTAGTGACGAGGCCGGCGAAGCAGGCGCGGGCGGCGGCGGCTCGAGCAACTGAGGGCGCGTTGGAGCTCGACGATTCCCAACCGGCGGAGCGCCCGCCCCTGGAGCGCGTGCTACTGGTCCTGGCCTACGACGGCGCAGCCTTCTCGGGCTTCGCCCAGCAGACCAACGCGCCCAGCATCGCCAGCACCGTCGACGCCGCCATTCGCGAGATCGATCCCGGAGCCAGCCGCTTGGTGGGCGCGAGCCGCACCGACGGCGGCGTGCATGCGCGCCTGCAACCGGCAGCCTTCGGCTCCACCAAGCGCATCCCCTCGCGCAGCTGGGTGCTGGCGCTCACCAGCCGCTTGCCTCCCGCCATCTGCGTGACCCGCGCGGCCCGTGTCGAGACCGCGTTCGATCCGCGCAAACACGCGCTGTGGAAGAGGTACAAGTACCGCGTCCTGCGCAGCCAGATCGAAGATCCCTTCTTGGCCGGCCGAGCCTGGCGCGTCGGACAGCCGATCGACGTGGAGGCCATGCGCCTCGAAGCCCGAACGTTGTTGGGCACCCACGACTTCGCAGCCTTCCGCAGCGTCGAGGATCGGCGCGTGGAGACGGTTCGCAGCCTGTCGCGGGTGGACGTGGACGTGGCGGCCGATGACGCGCGCTGCGTCGACGTCACCGTCGAGGGCAACAAGTTCATGCACAACATGGTGCGCATCATCGTGGGGACGCTGGTCGACGTGGGCCTCGGCCGCACTGCGCCGGGGGCCTGCCAGCGCGCCCTGACCAGCCTGCGCCGCTCCGATCTGGGCATGACCGCGCCCGCCCGAGGCCTGTGTCTGGAGCACGTGGAGCTCGACACCTGGGGCGAGGACGCCTGGCCGGATCGGGCGGGCGGCGCTCCCATCTGAGACCGCCCCGTGACGTGGGTGCGACGGGTGCTACGCACCCCGGGCCGCCCCACGAGCACCCCCCCTGGGTCCGACCTGGATATTTCCCCGCGACTCCACGGCCTTGGTCGCTTTTGGGTCGCGCTGAACCCTCCGGCGCTCTAGTTTCGCGGCGCCTTCGGGGCCCCATGGGCCCGCTTCGCCAAGGAACGAGAATGAGCTGGAAGAGCAAACTGGTCGAGCAGGGTACCCGCGTCCTGAACAACCCCGTCGTCATGCGCTACGCGACCGACGACCGCGTGATGAAAGTCGCGGAGGGCCTCATGGACGCCC
>DATIDO010000786.1:0-4099 GCA_035456245.1 Polyangiaceae bacterium | reverse complement strand
GGGGCGGAGATGACTCCTGGAACGCGCAGCCGGTCGCCGAGCGTTGCGCTCTCCACGGGACTGGTGACCAGACCGACGGCTTGCTGTCGCTCGTCGCTCACCGTGATCACGCTCGTGTTCGCGGGGCCGTCGGACGGCGCGACCGAGGCGGCCGAGGAGCCGCGTCGCTCGTCGGGGATCGGCTCGAGCGTCATGTGGCAGATCGGACACTCGCCGGGATCCGGCGAACGAATCTCCGGGTGCATCGGACAATGGAACCGCGCTTCGCGGTGGGCTCCGTGTCGTTCCCGGTCCGGGCCCCATTGGGTCCAGATCGTGTAGGCCGCCAGCATCGTGACCAGAGCGAGCAGCACCCAGCGTACGGTGGCCATCACACGCAGGGTCCGCGGGGCGATTTGGTGCGTGGGCTCGTCTGCATTCATGGCGTGACCTCGGACGGCAGGGGACTGTCGGACAGGGGACTGTGGGGCAGGGCGCTGCCGACGGCGCGCTCCAACCCAGCGACGTTTCGGGCCAGATCTCCGCGCAGCACGACGGACTCGAGCTCCAGATCGAGGAGCGCGCGAGCCACGTCGACCCACTCGAGTAGGCTGGCGCCACCGGTGGAGAAGGCGAGCGTCAGGGCTTCCATCGAGCGTCGGGTGGCCGGCAGTGACTGGCGCTCGATCAGCTGGAGCTGCTGCTCGAGCGAGGCCAGGCGGGCCCAGGCCTCGCTGACCTCCGTCTGCACTTCGAGGCCGACCCCGTCGCGAGCGGCGCGTTCCGCCGACTCTTCGGCCTCGGCCTGGCGGACGCGATCACCGCCCGGGCCCCAGAGCCACGGCAGCGACATGGACGAGGTGATGCCCATACCGGGACGCATGCCGGGCTGTTGCCAGTAGCCCAGGCCGACCATGAACTCGGGCACGCGAGCTTCGGCTTCGGCCGCCTCCCGCCGGGCGCTGGCAGCACGCACCTTGGCCTCGGCCGACAGCGTGGTGCCTCGACTGGCACTGGCGCGCTGCAGCAGCTCCTCGACGGTCAGGCGTACGGTCTCGGCGGGCAGCGCACGAGGCTCGCCGAGCGGAGCGCTCGCCGGGCGGCGCAGCACGGCGTTGAGCGTGGCGCGCGCCCGCGCGATGTCGCCGACGGTTCGGGCCAGGGCGCGCTCCGCCTTGGCCACCTCCACGTCGATACGCGCGACCTCGGCGAGCCCGGCGCCACGCGTCGTGTAGCGAGCTCGGACGGCTTGCCCCATCTGCACCAGCGACTCGAGCTGGCGCTCCTGCAGTTGCTTCTCGGCGAAGGCTTGCGCGTAGTCGGCAAACGCACTCGCCGCGCGCTCGGCGACCAAACGCTCTTCGGACGACAGCTCCGCGAGCAAGGCCTGTGCTTCTTCGGCCATGGCGCGGGCGCGGGCGTCGAGAGAGCCTGCTGCCGGGAACCGCTGGCGCAGCTCGACCATGTACATGTCCGCCTCGTTCAGCGAGTACGGGCGCTCGAGCGGCAAGTTCCACACCTCGAACCCGAGCTCGGCGGAGGGCAGTGAGCCCTCGGCGCGACCCGCGTGGACGAGGGCCCGCACGCGATGCGCCATCACGGCGAGCGCGGGGCTGCGCGCCACGGCCTCCGTCACGACGAAGTCGCGTTCGAGCGCTTCGGCCAGGGCTCGTTCGGCTCGTTCCTGCTCCTTCGGCGGAGGCTCGGGCCGTTCTACCTGGGTGGCCTCGTACGTGCGGTCGAGCTTTTGCCGGGTCTGCCCCGAACCGCAGGCCGCCGTTCCCAGCAGGCCGATGGCGGCAGCCAGGCGGCCGAGTTCTCTCAACCGACGGGGAGTGGACACACGAGCTATGGCCGCTCGCAGGCGGGGTGTGACCCCGAAAAGTCGGAAAGCGGGCCGCCGCTGCCGGTTCAGGCCCGTTTCGGCTGGTGAAACGGCGGCCTCAGAAGGGCACGCCGCGCACCAGCATGACCGCGAGCAGCACGATCAACAGGCCCAGAATCACGTTGATGCGTCCCAGTCGCGAGGCCAGTTTGCGCACCCGGTTAGCCTCTGGACCCTGCGGCGCCGCTTCGATCAGGCGGGTGGCGCGAGGACCGACGACGAAGTCGTGGACCCAGCTGACGCCCCACACCGTCACGACCAGTGCCAGCTTGAGGCCCAGCGTGCGGCCGAAGCTTCCCCGCCAGAACTCGCCTTGGACCAGCGTCGTGAGGCCCACCCCCCGCACGTGCAGGTTGAAGGCCCCGGTGACCGCGAGCACGGCGAAGCACCACCAGCCCACGCTGCGGAACCGCTCACCGGTCTCACGCAGGAACGCGCCGGCGCGGCCTCGCCCTTCGGCGCGGAGCCACGGCACTACCACCAGCACCAGGAACAGCATGCCACCCATCCAGATGGTGGCCGATACGATGTGAAGGAAGACCGACAGGACGTAGAGGGTGTGCATGCTCGAGATGGGCGGCGCGGGGCGGCGGTTCTACGCTGCGTTTTGCGGTGTCATTCGACGTTGGCAGGGCCCTCTCAACCGGCCAAGGCGCGAGGAAAGAGCACGTTGTTTTCCAGGTGAATGTGCTCCATCAGCTCCCCCTCCAGGCGTTCGAGTCCGACGTAGAGGGCACGCCAGGTGGCGCAAGCTTCGGGCGGCGGAACGAAGTCGGTCACCAGAGCGCGCAGGCTGCGCAGGTTCGTCCCGTGATCGTCGTGTTCCATCATCATCATCCGCACTGGCATGTGCACACGCGGTCCGACGCCGCCGGCCGCGATGAGCGGGAACAGCACCTGCTCCTCCTTGTCCATGTGACTCGAGAGTTCGCTGTACACTTCTTCGAGCAGGGCGGTGAGGCCACGGGGACAGCTCGGCTTGGCTCCGTGGACGCGCTCCACACGTCGCGCTGCTTCGATCAGACCCGGCAGATCGCGACGCAGGCTGTGGTGGTAGCGGGTGATGATGAACTCCATGAGTTCGGTGAGCGGGGCCGAGTCCCAGCGCAGCTTGGCGGTGACGGGAGCTTCGCCTTCGATCTCACGGATCACGGCGTCGGGATCGAGGCCGCGGGTGCGGCAGGCATCCTGGAGCGTTTGCTTTCCACCGCAGCAGAAGTCGAGGCGGTGGCGCAGGAACACTTGGGTGGAGAGTGGGTAGGTCGCGGCAAGCTGGCCCAGGGTGTCGTTGGCGGTCATCGGAAGGTTCATGGTTCGCCCTAGAGCAACACGCGTGCCATGCATGAATTCAGCTGGTTCACGCTGAAAGTTATTACGGCAATAACTGGCCCGGGTTGTCGTTCGAATAACGCAGGTTATGCTTCTCAGAACATGGAACACGGGTCAGCGCTCCTTTCGATCGCGGTCGATCTGACGGCAGCCATCAGCTCACGCGATCGGCTGGCTCGGCTGCTCGAGGCGCTCCGTCGCGCCATCCCATGCGATGCGTTGGCCGTTCTGGAAGTCGAGGGTGACGAGCTGGTCCCGCTCGTCACCCATGGCCTGGCCCCGGAAGTGGAGGGACGTCGCTTCGCTCGGCGTGAGCACCCGAGGCTCGACGTGGCGCTCGGCGGGCGCGGGCCGGTGCGCTTCCCGGCCGACAGTCGACTGCCCGATCCTTACGACGGCCTGCTCCTGATCAATCCGGATGCCACGCGTGACGTGCACGCGTGCTTGGCCTGTCCGCTCGTGGACGGAGAGTCGGTGGTGGGACTGCTCACCGCGGACGCCTTGGAGCCGGGCGCGTTCGACCAGCTCGACGACGATTTCTTGGCGCTGCTGGGCGCGCTGACGGGCGCCGCGCTGCACACCGGGCGCTTGATCGAGGCTGCCGAGCGCAACGCGGATCGCCACGAACGTGTGGCGAACGTGCTGTTGCGAGATCAGGCGCTGCGCGACAGCTCCGGGGAAATCCTGGGGACGAGCGCGGTCATTCAGCGCGTGCGGGACGAGGTGGAGCTGGTGGCTCGCTCCGAGTTCACGGTGCTGATCACCGGTGAGACGGGGGTGGGCAAGGAGCTGGTGGCTCGTTCGATCCACGGCGCTTCGCAGCGCAGCGCCGCCCCCCTCATCGACGTCAACTGCGCGGCGCTGCCCGAGACGATCGTCGAGAGTGAGCTGTTCGGTCACGTGCGC
>DATIDO010000785.1:0-5487 GCA_035456245.1 Polyangiaceae bacterium | reverse complement strand
CCCGGTGTGGCCTGGTTGGGACGCGACGAGGACGACGAGCCACCACAGAGCGGTTGATACGGCGCGGTCGATGCAGCGCGTCGGCCTCGCTGACCCCGCAGCCAGGCGTATCGTCCCCCGATGTACCGCCGAAGGGAGAGCCCATTTCGTGGTGCGCTCGGAGCGATGCCTTGCGCCGGTCCCGAGATGCGCTTTAGCCTGGGTCGGTGATTACCCAGCCGCTGGCCCCGCTCACCACCCTGGGGCTCGGGGGGCCGGCACGAGAGTTCGTGCGAGCCACGACCGAAGCGGAGATCCTCTCCGCGGTCGAGCGTGCGACCGCTCACGAGCTGCCGCTCTACCCTCTCGGTGGAGGTAGTAATTTGGTAGTCGCAGACGAAGGGGTGGAGGGCCTGGTGTTGGCCATCGACAGTCGTGGAATCGATTTCCACCCCGACGGCGACGGCGTACTGGTGACCGCGGCTGCCGGCGAGCCCTGGGACGCGTTCACCGAGCTGCTTTGCGCGCGCGGCTGGGCGGGCGTCGAGTGCCTGGGCGGCATCCCCGGCAAGGTAGGCGCCACACCGATCCAGAACGTCGGGGCTTACGGTCAGGAGGTCAGCGACGTGGTGGTGAGCGTGCGCGCGCTGGAGCGCTCGACCCTGCGTGTCGTCGAGCTGGATCGGCAGGCTTGTGCGTTTGCCTATCGCGACTCCTTCTTCAAGCGGGAGGGCAAGGACCGCTTCGTCGTGCTGTCGGTCACCTTTCGTTTGAGCGTCAAGCGCAGCTCGCGCCCCGACTATCCCGAGCTCGCCCGAGCGCTGGGCCGCGCTGCCGAGCTCGTGTCTCCCGAAGAAGCGCGCCGCGCCGTGATCGAACTGCGTCGGCAGAAGTCGATGGTGCTCGATCCGTGCGACGAGAACGCGCGCAGCTGCGGCTCGTTTTTCGTGAATCCGCGCGTGACCGCCGAGCAGTTGGCCTACGTGGCCACGGTCGCGGGGGGAGCACCGCCGGCCTTCCCCGATCCTTCCGGCCTCATCAAGCTGCCGGCAGCTTGGCTCATCGAACGCGCCGGATTGCAGAAGGGCATGCGTCATGGCGCCGTGGGGCTTTCCAGTCGTCATACCTTGGCGTTGGTTGCCCATCGGGGCGCGACGGCGCGGCAGGTGGTCGACTTCGCGCGTTTCGTGCAGGCAACGGTGAGGGAAGTCTTTCGGGTCCAACTCGAACCCGAGCCGAACTTCTGGGGGTTCGCGGGGGTCGAGCCGGGGCACCTGCCAGCGGCGGCGCCCGGAGAGGCACCAGCGAACTGAGTCATGACTTGGAACGCAGTTCCCGTCCTGGTCGTCGGTGGCATCACGCTCTACGTGGGCCTCTACCACCTGTGGCTGCAGCTGCGCCGCCCCAACACTGCCGACTTTTCCTTCGCCTTCACTTGCTTCGGCATGGGGCTGTACGACTTCTGTTCGGCGGCGCTCTACGACGCTTCGAGCCTCGAGGTGGGCGAGGTGTGGCAACGCTGGCAGGCGGTGACGCTGCTACTCGTCGCCATCCCCTTTCTCTCTTTCGTCGCAGCTTTCTCGCGCACCCCCGCCCGGCGGCTGCGCTGGGTGCAGGCCTTCTATGGCCTGGGGGCGCTGTGGGTTTGGTTGGATCCATGGCAGCAGGCCTACGCCGCAGCTTCGGTGAAGCACCTGCAGACGCGCTTCGGGCCGATCGCCTACTACGAGCGGGATCTGGGGCCGCTGCTGATGTTCTTCGTGGCCACGCTCGTACCGATGATCGGCTACGTGGTCTGGTCGGGCTACCGAGGGTTGGTGGCTGCTCAGGAGAGGGTCAGTGACCACGAGTCCCTCTCGAGCGCGGAGCGCGCGACGATCGAGCGAGCGCGTCAGCGCATGCTGCCGCTCACCGTCGGTGCGTGCCTGCTGCTGTTCGGGCTGGTGCACGACTCACTCGCGGCTTTCCACGTCTTCACCAACATCTACCTGACCGAGTACTCCTGGTTCGGCGTCATCGCGCTGATGAGCTGGACGCTGTCGGAGGAGGTGGTGGACGCGGCGGTGACCCGCCAGGTCCTGCGCGAGACCCAGGTGCGCATCGCCACCACGCTCGACTCGATTCAGGACGCGGTGATCACCACCGACATCGCCGGACGAATCGCTCACCTGAACCCGGCCGCCGAACGGATGCTGAACGTCAGCAACGCGCGCGCGCAGGGCCGGGCGCTGGCCAAGCTGCTGGAAATCACCTCGGCCGAGACGCTCACCCAGGTTCCGGATCCCATCCGCTACGCGGTGGGACGGCCGCCCAATCCCTATGGGCGTCTGCCGCAGCTGGTCACGACCGACGGCGCGGAGCGCAAGGTCGATCTGGGTGGTGCCCCGCTGATCGACGCCGAGGGGCGAGTGCAGGGCGCGGTGGTGGTCATCCGCGATCTGACCGTGCAGCAGAGCGCCATCGAGTCGCTCCAACACGCCAAGCAGGTCGAGTCGATGGGCCAGCTGGCGGGCGGCATCGCCCACGACTTGAACAACCTGCTCACGCCCATCCTGTCGTACGTCGAGCTGGTGCAGCGTCAGGTGCAGCCGGACTCCCGCTCGGCTCTGTTCTTGGGGCACGTGCAAGAGGCCGCGCACAAGGCGGCCGGGCTCACGCGGCAGCTCTTGGCGCTGTCGCGCAAGCAGGTTCTGGACGTGCATGTCCTCGCGCTGGCCGAGCTGGTGCGTGAGACTTCGCCGCTCCTCCGGCGGATGGTGGGGGACGAGTACCAGCTGGAGCTGGAGCTGGATCCGCGCTGCGGCAACGTGCAGGTCGATCCCGGGCAGTTCGAGCAGGTGCTGCTCAACCTGGTCTCGAACGCTCGCGACGCCATGCCTGGGGGCGGGACCATCCGCATCGTGGCCCGTCGGCTGCACGAGCGCGAGGTGATGCTGGCCGTGGCGGACGAGGGGACGGGCATCGAACGGCGCGTGTTGGAGCGCATCTTCGAGCCCTTTTTCACGACGAAACCGCGCGGCAAGGGCACGGGCCTCGGCCTCGCGCAGGTGCGCGGCATCGTGGAGCAGCACGGCGGAACCATCCACGTCGACTCCGAGGTCGGGGTGGGGACGACCTTCGAGATTGTCTTGCCTGCCGTGGATGGTGACGAGGTGCGCTCGTCATCGCGCTCGCTCCCCATGGACGAGGCCGCGCGGGGGGACGAGACGGTGCTGGTGGTGGAGGACGACGCGGCCGTGCGCGCGCTCGTCCACGACGCACTGACGCAGCTCGGCTACCACGTGCGCACGGCGGACGGGCTGACGACCGCGGTGGCCATTGCAGCCAGCGAGCCGCTCGATCTACTCATCACCGACGTGGTGATGCCGGGCGCAGACGGACCTCGGGTGTACCGAGCCGTTTTGGAGCATCATCGCATCCCGTGCCTGTACATCACGGGGCACGCCGATGATCGACTCGGTGATCGGGGCTTCTTGCCGAAGGGCACGGAGGTCCTGCGCAAGCCCTTCACGGTCGGCCAACTCGCAGCCCAGGTGCGCTTGGTCCTGGGTCGCTGGGAACGCGGCGAAAGCCAGTCGGACCAAGGGGACCCAGCTGGTCAAGCTGGGGTTCGTGGGGACCCAGCTGGTCCCGACGACGAGCCAGAAGCAGGCGAAAGCTCCTCCGACGTCGGCCCAAGGCCCCTCCGAGGTTAGTTCCCCAAGGCTCCTCCGAGGTTAGTTTGTGGGGTTCTCGAGGGGGCATCGGGGGCCCGGGGCCCAAGGTCTCTCCGAGGTTAGTTTGGAGTGGGGGGCCTTCTTTCCGAGGTGGCCACTCCGTGGGCCACTCCGAGGTTGCTTGGCGCGACCCGCCTGGAGCCTCGGCGGACCGGACGGATAACAACCTGGGACGAGCGTCGATTGTGGCGGGCGTGGTAGGCCAACGGGTGTGGTTGGGGCGGTCGTTGTCGCGCTGGTCTTTTGGTTGACCGTTTTCGTCGTTCTTTTCACGGCGCAGGGCAGCTCGCCGCTCGAGTACCTGTTTGGGCCGCTCGAACCACTCCCCGACGACCTGGGCATCTGGCATGAGAAGGGGGCGGCACCGTCGAGCCGGCTGATTCGCGAGGAGCGCTTACTGCTTCCGGCGCGGGGCGAGCGGGCGACGACCTTGCTTCGGCAGGTCAGATACCGCGATCGGCTATCCGGTGAGATTGTCTCGAGCGAACCGGAGCAAGTGGTACCGAGGCGTCGGACGAAGGGCGGAGGGACGGCGCGGCAATGAGTGGTTGGGTAAGCCGCGCCGGGCACCCGCCGGGGCCGACTTTCCAACGAGCGGTGGGCCGGACTACGGTGCGCCCCATGATTTGGCGCCCTCTCCTTGGCGTGACGCTCCTATCGTTGTGCGCCTGTGATCGATCTGGCGACGCTGTACCAACGGAACGTGCCACACCCCAGTCGAGCGCGTCCTCGTCGACAGCGCAGTCGACGACGGCGTCTCCGGCCCCCTCGGTCCCGTCGCCCAACTCCCAACCCGAGCGTCCTGATCCATTTGCCGCGCTCCGCGCCGCCCGTGTGAGCGTCGTGGCCCTCCACTCGGTGCGTGATTTCGACGAGTATCGCGCCGAATTCGAGAAACAGATCGCCACGCGCCGTGCCGCAGGCGCCATCGCCTTCCTGCTCTCCCAGGTTGATGGGGATCCCAAACGCGTGGTCGTTCATTTTGGGGCCGAGTCGGCCGAGAAGGTGACCGAGTTTCTGCGCGGTCCGACGATGGATAAGATCCTGGACGCGCAGCCGGCGCTCGATTCGTCACGGATCTGGATTGCAGAGAACGTGCTCTTCGAGCTTCCGAGCGCTCCACTTTCCAGCAGTGAGAGCCTCTATCTGAAGGTGCCGGTCAAGGACATTGCGAAGCTCCGAGCGGGATTGGCCGCAGGGATGCCAGGCTTTCGTGAGCGAGGACTCGGGCTGATGGCGTTGATGCGTTCGCATCAGGATCCGAACCTAGCAATCCTTCACCTGACCGCGCCGGATCGAGCTCGACTCGAGGAGATCTATTCGAGTCCGGTCCTTCAAGGCGCGTTGCGCGATGCCCAAGCCGCCACGGATCGTCAGGCCATCTACGCTCGCGACGTTCGCTGACTGCTGAACGCGCTAGGCTGCACCGACCTCAGCGCATTCGTCGTCCTTGCACACGACGGCCGCGAAGCGTCTGAGCCAATAGGTTCCCGAGGGGAAGATGGGCTGGGCTGCTTCGCGCATCAAAGCGCGTGCGGCGCGGTAGGCGGCGACGAAGTGCTTGTTGCGAAGCAGCGCCTCCGCGCGCCGCCACAGATTCTTCGAGGCGATGCGAGGGTTGAGCTGACGCCGCGGCTCGGGGGTCTTGGGCTTGGAGGTCCAGCGCTGAGCCAGGACACCGCGAGGCCCGAGCGCCCGCGTACCGGTGCGGAGACGTTCGGCTGCGGCGCGCATCTCGACGGCGCGAATCTTCTTGGCGAGTAGCGCGGTCCACTCTTTGGCCGAGAGGTCT
>DATIDO010000784.1:0-4119 GCA_035456245.1 Polyangiaceae bacterium | reverse complement strand
CGCCCCGCGTATTTCCGGCCTCGCGACGGCGTCGTGGTGAATGGGCCCCGCGGCGCCCCGCGGCCACTGCCGTTTCGCTCCGGCCTGGTAGGCTGGCAGCATGCGCCGGGGTGCTGCGTGGGTGGGCGGCTGGGCGATGCTCGCCCTGCTGCTGGGGACGGCGCGAGAGGTCCGCGCCCAGCGTGATCTCGACGCTCGACAGTCCGACGACTGGTATGCGCTGCATCTCACGCTGCTGGGCGTGGGCGTTGGTGGGACCGTGGGAACGTGGCTGATCGGAGCGCCGCTGGCGCCACGGCTTCAGTCGTCGCTCTGGTTCGAGGCGGGCACCGAGCAGAATTTCTCTCTGCTGTCCTCGCGCGTCAGCGACGTGACGCTGCTCGGCAGCGTGGTGGCGCCTGTTGGCGTCCTGGGCGTCTCGGCCAGCGCCGAGCGCTACGAGAACTCTCTGCTGATCTACGGGGAGGTGCTGTCGCTGCAGCTGTGGGCGAACGCCCTCACGAAGCTGGTCGTGGCGCGCGGACGCCCCTACGGGGTTGGCTCGAGCTCGGCGGCACGGGCCTACGCGACGGAGCACCCCACCGATCGGGTGCTCTCGTTCTACTCGGGGCATGCTTCGACCAGCTTCGCGGCTGCCTTCGCCGGTGGTTTCTTGTTCTCCGATGGCGCGGCCGATCCGGCGGCTCAGGCGGTGTTCTGGGGTTTCGAGACCTCGCTGGCTGCCTTCACCGCGCACGCCAGGGTGCGCGCCGGGATGCACTACCCCAGTGACGTATTGTTCGGCGCCCTCGTGGGGACGACCTTCGGGGTGGGACTCCCGCTCTTGCATGGCGTGCGCCCCGAGATCGACGCCGGTGAGTGGGTGGCGCTCGGCGCGGGCCTGGCGGTCGGCGCAGCGGCGGGCTGGTTGTTGCCCACGCGGATCAGCGAGCTGGTCGTGACCTATCGCCCCCAGATCCAGCCCGTGGCGGGCGGCGCGCTGCTCCAGATCGGTTCGCAGCTGTAGAGCTGCATCGATGGTTGCCGCGAGCCGCGACCAGGCGGTCGCAGCTCGCGATTGCTCAGTTCGTGACCGGAACGTCGATGACCGTGCCGCAGTCGACCAGTTCGAGCGTCATGTCGATGCGGAAGTTCGACTCGCTCGTGTGGCGCTCGGCGTGGAACAGGTCGAGCGGGTAGACGCCGTCGATTACGAGGCCCAGCTCGTCTGCCACGTCGTCCAGCACGACCTCCTGGGTCTCGGCGCCGTGGACGCCACCCAAGTCGATGACCAGGTGATCGTTCATGAACACCCAGACATCGTCGTCGCCGACGAAACGGAAGGTCTCACCGCCACGGTAGACGAAGCGAGTGTGGATCTCGGTGGTGAAGTGGAAGTTGTGGCCGGCCGAGAGTTGGTCGCCGAAGCCTTCGCCGTCGAGGGGAAAGAATGCCTCGCTGTGGAAGGTGAAAACGCCTGCGTTCGGCTGCAGCGAGAGATAGAGGAGGAAGGGAGAGTTGGTTCCCGCGACGTTGCGGTACCACTCGTCGAAGTCGGCTGCGCCGCTGGTGAGCGCCGTCTCGCCGTTCGGCGCATAGACGGGCTTGCGATCTTCGCCGAGCAGCTCCTCGACGATGCCGGTCTGCAGACCGCAACACAGATCCTCGAAGTCGGGGTGATCGGCGTTCATGTCGCGGATCACGCCGACGATCGTGGTGCCGCAGCCTTCGCCATCGTCGCCGGGTGGGACCAAATCGTCGGGATCGATCTGGTCTCCCAATACCGGGCCGAGTCGGTAGCCACCGAACGTCCCCACGGTGAAGCCTTCGGGCAGCGCCCAAGGCTTGGGGGTGCTGGTTCCGCCGCCCAGATCCTGGCTCAGATCGTCATCCGAAAAGTCGGCTACGCCGCCCGTGTCGGCCGCCAGATCGCCATCACTGTCGCCGTCGCTGTCGTCACCACCCGAGCAGGCGAAGGCCGAAGCCAGGAGCCCCAACGTGAGCGCCCAGGCGTGAGGACGAGGCAGCGCTGGACGGGCCATGGTGTTGGGTCGAGCCAGGGCGTTGGATCGAACCAGCGGGAGGGGAGCGTTACCGTCGTGCGGAGGTTGAGCCATAGCGAACCTTTTCGTCGGAAAACGGTACCACCGGCCGATGTCGCCCCGCCTCGTGGAGTGACGCGCTCATCGCCGAATGGCCACACGCCACCCACCGAGGGTGGCTTTTTGCGAGTCGGACGGAACCGGCTCGTCGGCCGCGCTGGGCGGCGAGCTCCGATGGTTCGCGGACGCTGGGGCTTGCACGAAACTACACGAGCGAGGCGAGCAGGGTCGGATCTCCGGCGAGCAGGAGATTCAGCTCGGCCTCGCTGAGGACTCGGGTGCCGGACTTCTTGGCGGCAGAAAGCTTCGTCTGTCCCACCTTTTCGCCGGCCACAAGGAAGTCGGTGTCCTTCTTGATCTTGTCGTGCACGATGCCTCCCGCCTTGCGGATGTCTTCGTGTACGTCCTCGCGCTTGCGGCTGAGCACGCCCGTGACGCAGAAGGTCTTGCCGGCGAGCGGGCCGTCACCGATCTGCTGCTCGGGTTGGGGGCGAGATACGCCCAGTTCGGCGAGCTCGAGTAGCAGGCGACGGTGCTCGTCGTCGGCCAAATAGGCGCGCAGTGCCTCGACCATCTTGGGACCGAATCCGGCGATCTCGGCGGCTTGGGCGGCGGCCGTGTCGGCGTCGAGCGCGATGAGGTTCTCCAACGAGCGAAAGCGCTCGGCCAGCTGCGTGGCGGCGACCTGTCCAATCAAGTCGATACCCAGGCCGATCAGCAGGCGATCGAAATGTCGCTCTTTCGAAGCTTGGATCGAGTCGAGCACGTTCTGCGCGCTCTTTTTGGCCATGCGCTCGAGCGCGAGGAGCTGGGGCAGCTCGAGCCGATAGAGATCGGCGAGATTGCGCACGGTGCCGCTGGTCACCATCTGATGGACCAGACTCTCACCGAGGTGGTCGACGTCCATCGCGTAGCGACGGCTGTAGTGGACCAATGCTCCTTCGACCTGCGCCGGGCAGGTCGAGTTGGGGCAACGAGTCGCCGCCTCGCCAGCGCTGCGCACCACGGCCGTACCACAGCTGGGGCAGGTACTCGGTAGCAGGAAGGGCTGGGTTCCTTCCGGTCGAGCCGAGACGATCACCTCGACCACTTGGGGGATGATCTCGCCGGCCTTCTCGACGGTGACCGTGTCGCCGATGCGTACGTCCAGGCGCTCCAGGTGATCTTGGTTGTGGAGCGAGGCTCGCGACACGGTCGTGCCGGCGAGCTGCACCGGTTCGAGCTGCGCGACCGGCGTCAGCGTGCCGGTTCGGCCGACCTGGACGACGATGTCGAGCAGGCGCGTGGCGGCGCGCTCGGCGCCGAATTTGTAGGCGATCGCCCAGCGGGGGAACTTGGCCGTGGTTCCCAGGATGTCTTGTTCGACGTAGCCATCCACCTTGAGCACGGCGCCGTCGATCTCGTAGGCGTACTCGGGTCGCAACGCTTCGATGTCGGAGATGCGTGCGCGCAACTCGTCCAGATCATCGGCGAGCGTCTCACGCCGATGCGTCGGCAAGCCGAGCGCGGCGGCGCGCTCGAGAGCCGCGGAGTGGCTGGGTGCGAACTCGCGCTCCACGACCTGCCAGATCAGCACCCGCAAGCGTCGCTCGGCGACCACGCGTGGATCCAACATGCGCAGCGAGCCGGCCGCGGCGTTGCGAGGGTTGGCGAAGGGGGGCTCGCCACGCGCCGCACGCAACTCGTTCAGGGCTTCCAGATCGCGCCGGTAGATCACGACCTCGGCGCGCAGCGTGAGCGGACCGGTGTAGTCGATGGTGAGCGGGAGATTGCGGATGGTGCGCAGGTTCTCCAGGATTTCTTCGCCGGATTTGCCGTCACCGCGCGTCGAGCCCGACACCAAACGCCCGTCGCGATAGAGCAACTCCACGCTGGCGCCGTCCAGTTTGGGCTCGACGACGTAGCGGACCTTGGCCCCGGCCGGCAGACCTCCGCGGACCCGTCGATCGAACTCCACCAGATCCGCGTCGGAGTAGGTGTTGTCGAGCGACATCATCGGCACGACATGCGGCACGGTGCGCAGATCGGTCCGCAGATC
>DATIDO010000783.1:0-3257 GCA_035456245.1 Polyangiaceae bacterium | reverse complement strand
ACCACGCTCGGCCCCCAACTGAGGCTCGCGGGTCTGCTCGCCGAAGAAGCCGTCCTCGATCTGGCGAGCCGGCTGGGTCCGGTACTGGAACGCACGCTCACCTTCGAGCAGTTCGATCACGCCGAGCGCACGCTGGTGGGCCCGCGCCTGCGCGGCGTCTTGGCCGAGCTCGATCGGGCGCAAGGCGGGGAAGCCGCCTGGCCACCCTTTCGACAGCGCTACGTGGCTGCCGTCGGCGACTACCTGAACGAGCTGCGCAGCCTGGCCCGCCGCAAGGGGCGAGCTCGACTGGACGAGCTCGAGCAGAGCCTGACCGCGCACCCGCAGCTCGGCCCGCTCTTCAGCCGTTCAGCGGGTCGTCCGTGGCTCGAGCGCGCGCTCGATTTGTTGTGGTCGTCGCCCGGCGTCGGTTTGGTGGCGCTCGGTATGCGCTCGGCCGCCCAGGTGCAGGCCGGCCAGCGCGCCTGGCAGGCCCCCACGGCCTAGGGCCCCCACGGCCTAGGACCCTCGCCATCGGCCGAAATGGAAGGCGGGCCATACCGGGTGTAAGGGCGCGCCGCCTGGCCCGTTGGTTCCTTCGAAAGGCTCGTACTTCGGAGGTTCCCATGCTGCGTCGTTGGTTCACGGCTCTCGCCCTCGCATCGCTCTCCCTCGCTTGCACCTCACGCGCTCCCCAGGAGCTCGCGGCGCCGCCGCCTGGCTCGCCCGCTCCCAGCGGCTACTACCAAGGCGGATCGACCGAGGCCGGCAAATCGGCCGCCCCGAGTGGCTCCCGCTACGAGCACCCCCAGGCCGAGTCGGCCGACACCGCCAGCCCCTATCGGCCCACGCGGCCCGGCCTGGCCACCACATTCGGCGAGTCGCGCACGAGTCACGTGACCGAGGTGCCCTTCGAGCGGGACTCGTCCGAGCCCGCCGCCTGGGCCCGGGTTCAGTACGATGATCGCGCCGGCGTGGGCGCCGCCACTGGCTACACCTCGGGCATGCGTCCCCACGAGCTGCCGCTGCTCGGCGGAGCGCTCGCGGTGCGCGTGGTGGACGGCGACGAAGATCCACTCCCCGGCGTGTTCGCCGGCGGCACCAGCTATGTCGTCGGAGAGCGCGGTGAGCGCTACCAGATCCAGATCGAGAACCGCACGGCCTCGCGCTTCGAGATCGTGGCCTCCGTCGATGGCCTGGATGTCCTCGACGGCCAGCCGGGCAGCGTCGAGAAGCGCGGCTACCTGGTCGCTCCCTACGCGACTCTGCTGATCGAGGGCTTCCGCACCAGCAACTCCGACGTTGCGGTGTTCCGCTTCGGCGGCGTCGGCGAGTCGTACGCGGCGTGGAAGGGTGCCACTCGCAACGTCGGAGTGATCGGAGTCGCCGCCTTCGCCGAGCGCCGCTACGACATTCGTCCCGGTCGCCCCTACGCCGAGCCGCCCATTCCCTACTACCCGTACGGCTACGACTACGAAGAGCAGCGGCGCCGCCAGGACGCGCAGCCCTTCCCCAGCCGTTGAAGAAGCCTGAAGGGACCCGCTGAACCGCCCCAGCCGCGCCAGTCCCCTGGCGCAGCGCTGGGGTTGCGCGCCCGTCGAACGATCCCAAACTAGCCCCATGACCGGCACCGCGGAGCTGCTCGCAGCAGGCCCCATCCTGCTCTACGACGGGAGCTGCGGTGTTTGCAGCCGAACCGTCCAGTGGGTGCTTGCCCACGAGCGCGCGCACACGCTGCGCTTCGCGCCACTGGAGAGCGCGGTCGGCCAGGAGCTGCGCGCTCGGGCCGGCATAGCCGACGACGTCGATTCGTTGCTGTGGATGGAGCAAGGCGCCGGACAGCTCCAAGCGGCGACGCACTCGAGCGCGGCGCTGCGCGTGGTGGACTACGTCGGTGGTCCCTGGCGGTTGCTCGGCGCCCTACGCATCGTGCCGCGCTTCCTGCGCGACGCCGCCTACCGAGCCTTCGCGCGCGTGCGCCATCGCGTGGCCGCCCAGCATTGCCTGCTGCCGACCCCCGAAGAACGCGCGCGCTTCATCGCCACCTGATCCCGGCGTCGCCCGAGCAAACGAGGCGGCGTATCAGGGAGCCGGTGCGGCGGCTGGTGCGGCTGCGGCTGGAGCCGGTGCCGCGGCGGCTGCGGCCGGTGCCGGTGCGGGTGCGGCAGGCGCGACAGCCGACGGATTCGTCGGCGCAGCAGACGCGGCTGGAGGCTTCGCGATAGCGAGCGAACCCGTCGTGGCAGCAGGCCGCGGAGCGGTCGTGCGAGAGGTCGGAGCGGCCGAAGGAGCCAGCGCGGGAGCCACGGCAGCGGTCGAACCACTCGGCGACGCAGCGGGCGCAGGCGAAGCAGCGGCTGCAGCGGGCGACGCAGCAGGCGCGACCGGCTCGACAGGCTGGTTGGCCTCCGGACTCGGGGGCGCTTCGCTCGGCACCTCGGGGGCTGCCTCGGCGGCGGGCGCCGCTTCGGCTGCCGCTTCGACTGCCGTCGCCTCGTGTGCCTGTGCGGCGTGCGCTGGCGCCGCGTGATGCTCCGCTGCTGCGTGGGCCGACTGGGCAGGCACGGCCTGGAACAGGAGCGCTCCGAGGACGGCCGTCAGGAGCAGAGGCGCCGTGGTCTGATCGCCTGCCTCGTGGGCATGGCCGTGGGCGCCGGAGGATGCATGCTCGGGGCCGCTCGGGCCGTGACTCGCGCTCATGGCCGCAGGTTAGCGGTCGAGCCGACTTCCCGCCACAGGGGCGCCGCGGTACCCTGGTCGACGATGAAAGTTCGCACCCGCACGATCGAGCGCCTGCGCGACGCGTTGCTGCAGAGCGGGCGCAAGCCGAGCGCCGTCCTGTCCTCGGCCTACGAGACGCTGGCCCGTCAGGGTCTGCTGACCGACGCCGAGAAGGCGGCGGTCCAACGGGTGGACTCGGTCGCCGAGACCATGTTCCTGATGATGGCGGCCGACGGTCAGGTGACCGAAGGCGAGTTGGCAGCCATGCGCGGTGCCATCCGCGGCCTCACCGGCGAATCGCTGGGCGACGGCATCATCAAGGTGATGATCGAAGGCTACGCCATCCGCCTGCAGCAAGAAGGTCGGGAGCAACGCCTCCGCGCCATCGCCGGCTCACTCCGTCAGCAGACGGACGAGGCTGCCAGCGCCTTTGCCTTGGCGGCGGCCGTCGCGCTCGCGGACAACGACTTCGCCGAGTCCGAGAACACCTTCATCCACGAGCTGGCCGGCTGGTTCGGCTTCGACGAGGCCCGGGCGAACGCCATCCTCGACGAGCT
>DATIDO010000782.1:0-7332 GCA_035456245.1 Polyangiaceae bacterium | reverse complement strand
TGGCAGGGCGTTTCAGCTTGGTCGTCAACGAGGCCATCGCCGTGGCACGCGGGGCCTACGGAGCGCACTTGGCGATCTTGCTCGCCGACGCGGCGTTGTCGCATTTCGCGGACGCCGAGCTGGGCTTGGCCTGCTTGGAGCGGGCGGTCGACTCGGACATGGACATCGCCGAGTACCGACAGCTGCTCGGACACGTCGAGCTCTTGGCTCGAGCACCGCAGGGTGCGCGCAAGTTCCTGGAGCAGGTGCGCCGACGCTACGAGCAAGAGGGCGCACCGCTCGGCGGTGGCTTGGCCGAGCTCTGCGGCAGTTGCGCCAAGCTCCTGGCCGAGCCTTCGCTGGCTGCCGAGATGTTGGTGCGCGCGGCGAGCGACGCTCCCTCCGACGCAGAGCTGGTCAAGCGGGCTCGTCAGGCGGCGGCCGATGCCGGCCGCGGCGACTTGCTGCAAGTCGTCGAGGACCTCTTGCCCGTATCCGAGCGAGCGCGCTCGGTGCTCACGCGAGTGGAGGCGATGACGCTCGAAGAGGCGCTCGACGCGCTGCTCGAGATCGATCTGGAGGCCACGGAGCCCGCTCTGCGCGCCAAGATCCTGGCCGTTTTGGCCGATCGGCAGGAGCGGATCGGTCGATTGGCGGACGCTCGCGATTCGTTGAAGGAGCTGCTGGGCCTCCTGCCGGGTGACGACGCCTGCTTGCGTGGGCTGGAGCGCATCGCCGAGCGAGAGCAAGACTACGAGGAGTTGGCGCGGGTATTGCGTATGCGCGCCGACGCCGCGAAGGATCCGGAAGACGCGCGGCGCATCATGCTGCGCCGTGCGGTCGTGCTCGAGACGCAGCTGGGCCGCGCGGTCGAGGCGCGCACGGTGCTCGAGGAGCTGTTGCAGTTCTCCGGCGACAGCTGGGCCGTGTTGCGCGTCCTGGCGGACTCCTGGGAGCGAGCGGGTGATTACGCCAAGGCGGCCGAGCTGTGGCTGCGAGCCCGTGGCGTCGCGCCCGATACCGAGTCCGTCTACGACGTGGCCTTCCGCGCGGCGCATGCCTACTACGAGGCGGGCGAAGCCAAGCGGGCGCGCGAGGCTCTCCTGCTGGTGGGCGAGACGTCGGCCGCGTCGCTCTCCTTGCGTCTATCGGTCGAGCGGTCGCTCGAAGATCCGCGGTCGGTCATGGATGCGTTGGCGGCGCTGGCCGAGTTCGGGCGTGACGACGCGAACAGGGTCGCCGGCTGGTTCATGGAGGCCGCCGACCTGGCGCTCGAACTGCGCGAGTTCGACCGCGTCGAGGAGTTCGTGCAGGGGGCCCTGGCGCAGGGGATCGATTCGCCGTTGGCCCGCCTCTTGGCATGCCAAATGCGGGTGCGCCGTGAAGGCATCTGCACCGAAGCCGACGCGACTCGTGTGGTCGACGGATTGAAGGGTACCCAGCAGCTCAAGGGCGCCAAGCAACGCGAGCTGCGCAGTTACCTGCTGGCCGAGGCTCGGGAGCTGCTCGATTCACCCGCCGCTTCGATTCGTGAGTTGGAGACAGCGCTGGCCGAGCAAGGCAAGCGACCGCTCTTGGCGGTGGCTCTCGCGTCGCGCATGGGTGATTCCCCCGAGCGCGCGCTGGAGCTCTACGAGATGGCCGTGGGCGGCGATCTGCAGCACATGCGTCGTGCCGGTGACGTGCTGCTCGCCGCAGGCAGCCTGGCTCGTGAGCAAGGTCAGCTGGATCGAGCGCAGAATCTGCTTTCGGCAGTGCGCGACGATGATCCGCGTCGGCCCGATGCGGCACGCGAGTTGGAGTTGATTGCCGTCGAGCGCACGCGCGCGGAGCGCCTGGCTCGCGAGCAGGCGGCCCAGCGCGTGAAGCGAGCAGAAGAGGCCGAGGAAGCCCGCAAGGCCGAGGCTCGTCAAATCGAAGAGACGCGCCGCGCCGAGGAAGTTCGACAGGCTGAGGCTGCCCGACAGGCCGAAGCCGAGCGTGAAGCCGAGGCTGCCCGACAGGCCGAAGCCGAGCGCCAAGCCGAAGCAGCACGCCAAGCCGAAGCAGCACGCCAAGCCGAAGCGGAGCGGGCACATGCCGAGGCAGCACGCCAAGCCGAAGCGGAACGATTGCGGGCCGAAGCTGCACGCCAAGCCGAAGCAAAGCGCCAGGCAGAGGCCGAGCGCCAAGCCGAAGCAGCACGTCAGGCCGAAGCGGAACGTGCGCATGCCGCCGCTCCCTCGCAGCAAGAGCTCGCGGCAGCTCGAGCCGAGGCCATCCGCGCTGCCCGCGAGGCGGATGCCGAAGCCCGCGCAGCCATCACGCGCGCAGCGCGCGCCGAACGCGAATCACGTCGTCCGGCTTTGGGCTCCGTGCCGCCCGGTGCCTTGGGGCCCCACGAGGAGGCGCTGCGCGCCGCGCTGATTCCGGTCAATCCCGTGCCCGCCGGGCTCGTGGAGATCGCTCGGGCTCCGAAGAATCTCGAGTCGCGTCGGCCCGAGACGGATCAGGGGGTTCCCGATCTGGTCCCGGCGAGCGTTCGGGAACGGCCGGCGCAGGCCGAGCCGCCCTCGACCAAACGAGATCCCCGTCGCAGCAGCGCCTTGCCCGAGGCCGACGCAACGGCAGCACCGGTTCAGGCTCCGCCCGCGGCTCAGGCCGCACCGGCTCCTTCGGCAGCCGCGCCCGCAACGAACCGCTCGGTGCGTCTCGCCGAAGATCAGCTGGTCGCCGCGTTCGATGCAGGCGACGTCGAAGCGGGACGTCAGCTGCTCGAGCGACTGAAGGCGGACCGTGCGCGCTCGCGCGACGCAGTGGTGGTGGCCGGCCATTTGGCGACCCTGGTGCCCGGCGATCTGAACGCTCTCCAGGAACTGGCGCAGGCTGCCCAGCGCAACGGGGACGAGATCCACGCTCTCGCCGTGCGTCACGTGATCGGTGCGTTCGGTGGGGGCCCCGTGGTCGAGGCTCCGGGGTTGGCCGATCTGATCGAGCAGCCTCAGGCAGCGCGCGCCGTCCTCTGGCGCGGGGTTCGGGACGAATCGGCCGAGGTGCTCGGCATCGTTTGGGAGCAGGCAACACAGCTGTTTCGGCGGGAGTTCTCGCACTTCGGCCTGACCGGAAGCGAACGCGTGGTGCCGACCGGTCCTCAGCCGCTGGCCCAGTCGCTGCGTCACGCTTCGCGTCTGCTGGGCGTGCGCACGTCGCTCTATCGCACGAGGCCGAGCGATGATGTGTCGCTCAGCGTGATCCTGACCCAACCACCCAGCGTGGTGGTGACGGGAACCGTCGAGGGGGTCCCGGCCGATCTGCTCTTTCACCTCGGGGCAATGCTCGCAGCGGCGCTGCCCGAGAACGCATTGCTCTATGGCTCGGATGCCGCGCAACTCCAGGACTTGCTGGCCGCGCTCTCGCTGTCCTTCGGTTCTCGTGAAGGGCACAGCTCGGCCGTGACGCCACAGGTGACACGCTTGGCGGCGCTGCTGTGGGAGACCATTCCGGCTCGTCAGCAGCGGCGCTTGACGCAGCTGTGCAGCGATCGAGACACCCTCGCCGCTCCACTCATGTTGGAGGCGTCGCGCCGCGTTCTTCGTCGTGCGGGGCTGGTGGTGTGTGGGGATGTGGCAGTGGCCGTCGCCGACGCTTGCCAGGAGCTGGAGCTGCCCGTTCCGGCGCGCCTCGAACAGCTGAGTCAGGTCTGCACGGAGAACCGACTGATCTCCGATTTGCTCGGTCTGGCCTTGTCGGCCGAGTACGCGGAGCTTCGCTTCAAGAGCGCGCCATCCAGTACCACTGGCTTGCAGATGACTCGCCGAGGTTGAAGTGGCAGCGAAGGGGGCCAGGGGGACGCAAGTGGCGGTCGGCTTGGATGGGACGGACGTCCGGGGAGCCTGCGACATCTTTGTCGCGGTCCCTCCAGGAGGCGCGCCGATTCGCCGCCGAAACCGGTGCATTCCTACGCTGGCATGGTAATTGCGTAATGTGATGTGTGGACCCCAGTGGTCCGCCCCCGATCGATGTCCTCGCGCGCGCTTCCTCTGCTGCTTCTGCCCATCTGGCTCGCCGTCGCCTGCAGCGCCGCGACGGAGGCGACGGACAGTGACGGCCAAGCAACGCGTCAGGCCAACGCGTGCTCCACCGACCTCGATTGCGAGGGCGGGGTTTGCCAGGACGGCCTGTGTTCGGCGACCAGCGCTCCCTACGGTCAGCTGCTGTTCGAGGTGACGCCTCCGGCGGGCGCTTCTGACACCGCAGGCACCACGATCGCCGGCGTGCGCTTCACGCAGATGCACGAGAAGGCCGAGTGGGATGCGGGGCAGCTGGACCTCGAGCTGGGCTACGTGGCCCGCGTCCGAGGCTCGATCCTCGGTGGAGAGTTCGAGGGCGGCTGCGTACCGGTCAGCGGCGACGCTCCGCCCTTCGTCGAGAGCGACGACGACTCGCTGCCTGCTCGCTTGATGCTCGTGCCTCGCGAGCGACTGCTGGGTTTGGGCAATCCCCTGCTGACGGCCGAGGCATCATGGAACGACGGCGCCTACCGGTTCGCGCTCGACGTCCCGCCCGGTCGCTACGACATCTACGTGGAGCCGTCTGGCCCCGACCACGGCTGCGTTCGCTCGCCCTATCTGGTGGTGGACAAAGAGATCCCCGCGGAGAACGTGGATCTCAGCGTCGTTCTGCCCGATCCCAAAGTCTTGACCGTGGTCGCGCGTTGGCCGCACGAGACCGACGATCTGTCGGGGTGGACGATGGATATCGTCGAGCGCGGGGCGGGGCGCCTGCTCTCGAATCGTGTGGTGCTCGGCACGCCCACGCAGGTTGCCGGCGGCCAGGAGTATCAGGCGACGCTGGCTTTCTCCGCAGTGGACGGTGACGGCGACGTGCAGGTCGACGAGATCGTGCGCCTCTCTCCACCTGCCGAGAGCGTGGCGCCCACGGTGTACGTGCAGCGCAGCGTGGTCGAGCTGTTTCAAGGCGGCACCGGACTCATCGATCAGCTGAGTGATCTCCCCGAGCCGGTTCGACTGTCGGGTCGCGTCAGTCACTCCGGTGGCCCGAAGCCCGCGCCCTCCACCGTGACCATCGTGGCGACGGCCCTGTCGGCGGTGAGTCCCGGCACCGTGGCTGCCTTCTGGCGCACCATCACGACGGACCTGGACGGAGCGTTCCAGGTCGATCTCCTGCCGGGCGAATACCGGGTGTTGATCGTGCCGAGCGAAGCGGGCCGCGCCATCAGCGAGCAGAAGCTGATCGTGAGTGGGGCGCAGAGCGAGCAGAAGGGGCTGACGTTCGAGGTCGAGGAGCAGCAGTCGCTGTTCGGGACGTTCGTCGACTACCGGGGTCAGCCGGTGGACTCGGCGTTGGTCCAGGCGAGCGCCGCACCGCTGTCGGGCGGTACCAGCATCGCCGACTTGCAGAGTGGTCTGGGCGGATTCGTGGCACGCTCGGCAGCAGGCTCGACCGACTCGTCGGGCAATTTCGTGCTGTTGGTGGACCGGGGCACGTTCGATCTGGTGGCCCAGCCTCCCGAGAGTTCGGGCCTACCGTGGTCGTTCCTGCTGGGCCGCGAGTCGACGGAGTCTGCCTCGTTCGACCTGCACGGTGCCCTGCCTCGAGTCGTGCGGGGGACCCTGCGCTCACGTGACATCGGGGCCGTTCCGTCGGCGCTGATCCGTGCCTACGCCTACGTCAAAGGCAACGGCCTGGCGGCTCAGCCGTCGGAAGCGACTCGCCTCGTGCCGGTCGCCGAAACGCGTGCGGACGAAACCGGCGGCTACCGGCTGCTGTTGCCCGCGCAGTTCGAGTGAGCCCTTCCACCGCCCTGCACGAGACGCATCGACCTCCCGAGGCCGTCGAGTGTCAGCGGAATCGATGTGCGTGTGTCGGCGGGGCTGTCGAGCGAGGCTGTGGCGTCCAGTCGGCTTCGCTAAGGGCCCCCTCGTTCTAGTCAGCTCTAGGGCCGCGCGGTACAGTTCTGCGCCGACGTGAGCCGTACCCCACTGAGCGCCGCGCCCCCTGCGAACCGAGGAGATGGCGAATGCGACCGCGCACCTCGGGCGGTGGAGCGCCCGCGTCGTGAGGCCGAGGAGACGCAGGCGTTTGCACTGCACGAGGTGTCCAACGCGCTGACCGTCGTGCTCGGCTGGCTCGATGTCGGGTTGCGCGGTGAGTCGCTCGACGAGCTGAAGCATGCGCTCCGTGTGGCGCGTGAGCATGCCAAGCGCGGTCAGGTGCTCGCGCGTCGCGCCATCGGCGCCGAGGTCGAGTCGAGCCGCTCGGCACGCAGCGGCGGTGAGCTCGCAGCCTTCACCGCCGAGTCGCTCGGTCCCGTGGCCCTGGAGCGGGGCGTTCGGATCGAAGTTCAGGCAGCCGAGCAAACCGACGGCACGGTGAACGACGAGGCCAGTCTCGTTCAAGTGCTCACGAACGTCTTGCTCAACGCGGTCCAGTTCACGCCCGGCGGCGGTTGCGTGCGCCTGTCGACGAGTCGGCTCGAAGGGGAGTTCCGCTTTCGGGTCGAGGACGAGGGGCAGGGCATTCCGGCCGAGCGCCAGGCCGGCATTTTCTCGGGCTGTACCAGTACGCGCAGCGGTGGGGCCGGCTTGGGGCTCGCCCATTCGCGCGAACTGGCACGACGCTGCTCCGGAGACATTCTGCTGCTGCCCAGCAGCGGCGGGGCGCAGTTCGAGATCCGTTGGCCCGTCGCGCGCACCACCGGCGTCCTGTCGAACGCGCGTGTAGCGCCCCAGCGAGCTCTGGCCGGTACGCGCATCTTGCTGATTGAGGACGACGCGGCCGTCGCCTCGCTCGTCGAGATGACGTGCGAATCGCGTGGCGCGGAGGTGACCACGGTCGGCGAGCGCGCGCAGCTCAGCGCCGCCCTCGAGCAGGCCGTCGCCTTCGACGTGGTGCTCGTGGATCTGTCGCCGCTCGAGGGCTGTCTGAGTGAATCGCTCGACGAGATCGCGACCAAGAATCCGGGTGCCCGAATCATCTTGGTGAGTGGTCAGCCGAGCGGTGTGCCCGAAGGTGCCGAGGGGCGCTTCGCGGTCTGGGTGCGCAAGCCCTTCGACATGGAGCACCTGATGGGTTCCATCGCCGAGCTGCTGGGCGACCGCATGGCCGCCGAGCACACCGAGACCGTCCGCCGCTGAGCGGCCCTCTCTGCGCCCCCTCTGCGCCGAGGCCCCAGCACGCCGCTGAGCCCCAGCGCGGGGTCACGGCTCGCGATCCGGCCTGAACAGCCCCCTTGGCGCCGCCCCTCACCCAGGCCGCCCTAGAGCCGGCGCACGCTCCAGCCTCAGGAACCGACGACCACGGAAAGCTCGGTATTGGGGGGCCCTCGGCGCCATCGGGCAGGCGCAGTTTCCC
>DATIDO010000781.1:0-10733 GCA_035456245.1 Polyangiaceae bacterium | reverse complement strand
GTTGTTCACGTAGATGCCGGCCGAGCTGATACCCACGCCGTCCACGCGCGGCAGGTGCTCCGCGGCCAAGCGCAGCGAGTGCTCGATGCCCTCGATGTGATACTTGGGGTCCGAGTTGATCTTGGGGTGCCAGACCACCTCGGTCGCGAACACCTCTTTGCCGTCGATCACCGCGGCCACCTTGCGATCGGAGCCACCCGCATCGAAGCCGATGCGACAGCCGTCCAAGTGACCACCCGCGGCGACGGGGCTCTCGTGCTCACGCGGCAGCTCGCCCTCGGGTACCAGACGCACCTCGAAGCGCTTCTGCTCGTAGACCTTGGCCATGAACTCGGCGTCGAAGGCGCGAGCCCCACCGGGCGCGTAGCTGGAGGCCAGGTGATCCGCGATGGCGCTGGGGCCGGCAACGAAGACCCGAAAGCCGCCCTTGGCCCAGAGCAGCATCTTCACGATGCGCTCGGCGTAGAACAGGTTGTCGCGAACGTTGGGGTGCGTATCGGGCAGCACACGCGTACGGAAGTGCGCCACCTCACCGCCGCTGCGCTCCACGGCGAGCACCAATGACTGACCTCCGCCTGCTTCCTCGACCGCGCGAGCAAAGGCTCGGTGCCCCAGCGCCGCCGGTCGAAACTCGGGGGCGAGCGGCGCGGGAATGCTTGGGATTTGGAGGAGAAGCGATTCAGCCATAGGGGTTAGGAAGATAGTCGTCCGAACTGCCGGGTCATGCACGAAATTTTTCAATCGGTGGCGCGTAAATCTCCGCTTCCACTAGGGCATTCGGGAGGCCTTTTCGGGCCACCGCGAGCGAGGGGAGCAACGGGAGCGCGGTGATCCCGCGTGTTTCGGCGCCCTCCCGCCGGGCACTCGCCTCGGCTGGCCGCACCTACGTGGCCGCGTGTTCACCTCTCGAGCGTGACGTTCGGGCGTGGAATGTCGAGCCGATCCCCGAATCCCGACAACGTAGGCCACACGCGCACCGCTGCACCCGCTCACGCACCCAAAACGAAAGCGCCACGAGCTGAAGCCCGTGGCGCTCAGTCGTCGACGCGCTCGGCCGTCGACCAACGTGGCTCGACTCAACCGGGTCGCAGCACCAGGGCCGCGAGCGGCGGCAGCGACAGCACCAACGACTGGTCGAAGCCGTGCGCCGGAATGGCGTCGGTATGCAGCTCCCGGCTCGTCGGGTAGCCGCTGCCACCGAACTCCACCCGGTCGCTGGACAGCAGCTCGACGTAGCGACCTGCCTGCGGCGCGCCCACCCGGTAGCCGTCACGCGGCACGGGCGTCAGGTTCAGCGCCACCACGACGTGACCCGACTCGCCGGGAATGCTGCGGCGGAAGACCATCACCGAGTTCTCCCGATCCGAGCAGTCGATCCAGGCGAAGCTCGCCGAGTCCGAATCCGCCCGCCACAGCTCGGGGGTGGCCTGGTACATGCGGCCCAGCTCGGCGACGAACTCGATCAGCCCGCGGCGCTCGGGGTGACCGAGCAGGTGCCAGTCGATCGAGCCGTCCACGTTCCACTCCGTGTGCTGACCGAACTCGCCGCCCATGAACATGAGCTGCTTGCCCGGACGCGTCACCTGGTAGGCGTAGAGGAGCTTCAGGTTGGCGACCTTCTGCCAGAAATCGCCGGGCATCTTCTCGATCAGCGCGCCCTTGCCGTGGACGACCTCGTCGTGACTGATCGAGTTGATGAACGTCTCCGTGTACTCGTAGAGCATCGCGAAGGTGAGCTGATCCTGGTGGTACTTGCGATGCACCGGCTCCTTGGAGAAGTAGCCCAAGGTGTCGTGCATCCAGCCCATGTTCCACTTGAAGTCGAAGCCCAGGCCACCGTGCTCCGGTGAGCCGGTCACTCCGCCCCAGGCGGTCGACTCTTCGGCGATGGTGAAGGCCCAGGGACACTCGGCGTGCACCGCGCCGTTGAGCTGGCGCAGGAAGTGGATGGCCTCGATGTTCTCGCGGCCGCCGTACTGGTTGGGGACCCACTCGTCCGACTTGCGGCTGTAGTCGAGGTACAGCATCGAGGCGACCGCATCGACGCGCAGGCCGTCGATGTGGAACTCCTTGAGCCAGTAGACCGCGTTCGAGATCAAGAAGGCGCGCACCTCGGCGCGGCCGTAGTTGAAGATCAGCGTGCCCCAGTCCGGGTGCTCGCCGCGGCGCGCGTCCTCGTGCTCGTAGAGCACCGTGCCGTCGAAGCGGCGGAGCGAGAAATCGTCCTTGGGGAAGTGAGCCGGCACCCAGTCGACGATCACGCCGATGTCGTTCTGGTGCAGGTAGTCGACCAAGTAGCGCAGATCGTCGGGCGAGCCGTAGCGCGAGGTGGGCGCGAAGTAGCCGGTCACCTGGTAGCCCCACGACGGGTAGAAGGCGTGCTCGGCGAGCGGCATGAACTCCACGTGCGTGAAGCCCAGCTTCTTCACGTGCGCGCACAGGCGCGGGGCGATCTCGCGGTAGGAGAGCGAGCGGTTGCCTTCTTCAGGCACGCGCATCCACGAGCCCAAGTGCAGCTCGTAGACGTGCAGCGGCGAGCGGCGGATGTCGGCGGCCGAGGCCTTCTTCATCCAGCTGTCGTCCTGCCAGACGAAGTTGGAGGTGGCGACGATGGCCGCCGTGCCGGGCGGGAGCTCCATGGCTCGCGCGACCGGATCGGTCTTGACGCGCAGCGCGCCGTCCTGTGTCTTCAGCTCGAACTTGTAGAGCGCGCCCGGGCCGACACCCGGCACGAACAACTCCCAAACGCCGGACGCGCCCAGGCTGCGCATGGGCAACAGCCGGCCATCCCAGCCGCAGAAATCACCGATCAGGCTTACGCGTCGGGCGTTGGGGGCCCAAACGGCGAAGCCGGTCCCCGCCACGCCGTCGACCACCATCGGCCGCGCACCCAGCGCGCTGTCGAGGCGACGATGCGTGCCCTCGCCGAACAGGTAGAGATCGGTCTCACCCAGCGTGGGGCTGAACACGTACGGATCGCCCACCTGCCAGTGCTGGCCGTCGGCGAAGCGGAAGCGGAACGAGTGCTCCTTGGGCACCGAGCCCGGCACGCGCAGACCGAACAGCCCGTTGCCGAGGGGCGTCATCTCGACGTCAGGCTGACCGGGGACGAGCAGATCACAGGTCTCTGCGTCCGGATGGAACGCACGCACTACCTGACCGCTGCGGCCGCTGTGAACGCCGAGGATCGAATGAGGGTCGTGATGTTCTCCGAAGAGCAAGCGATCGGTCTCGTCGGGCGAGACGTGTACGAGGAGATCAGCGACGGTCATTCGTGTCCTTCATAACAAAGCAGCACCAGCGAGTGAGGCGCGACGTTGAGCGTCGTTCCCTTCGGGATGCGGTGGGTGGGTTGAGCCGTATTGACGATCTCGTGCCAATAGCCCGGCTCTCTCAGCTCGGGCAGATTCGTAGCACGAGCTCGATTGCTGCCGTTCAAGAACAGCAAAAGCGTTTGACCGGTCACGTGCCGGCCGCGCTCGTCCATTTCGTCCGAGGCAAATCCGTGAATCAGCATGCCCAGCATGCTGTTGTGGGCGTCCTTCCAGTCCTCGTCGGTCATCTCCCGACCGTCGGGCCGTATCCAGAGGATGTCCTTGACGCCCTTGTCGCTGGTGGGGTCCGCCGCGAAGAATTTGCGCCGCCGGAACACCGGATTGGAGCGGGAGATCTGGAACACCTTCTGGACGAAGGCCAACAGCTCCTTCTGAGCCGGGCCCAGATCCCAGTCGATCCAGGACAGCTCGTCCTGGCAGTAGGCGTTGTTGTTGCCGCGCTGCGTGCGACCGAGCTCGTCGCCGTGGCCGATCATCGGCACGCCCTGGCTGAAGGCGAGCGTGGCGAAGAAGTTCTTCATCATGCGCTCGCGCATGCGGTTGACCCAAGCGGCCTTGGTCTCGCCCTCGTGGCCCCAGTTGCGGCTGGAGTTGTGGTCGTGCCCGTCGCGGTTGTCTTCGCCGTTGGCGTGGTTGTGCTTCTGCTCGTAGCTGACCAGATCGCGCAGCGTGTAGCCGTCGTGGCAGGTCACGAAGTTGATGCTGGCGTAGGGCCCGCGATCGCTCGACTGGAAGATGTCGCTCGAGCCGCTGAGGCGCGAGGCCAGCTCGGGCACCTGCCCCTCGTCACCCTTCCAGAAGCGACGGATCGAGTCGCGGTAGCTGCCGTTCCACTCCGCCCAACCAGGCGGAAATGCGCCCAGCCGATAGCCGCCGGGCCCCAGATCCCACGGCTCGGCGATCAGCTTCACCTGGCTCAGCACCGGATCCTGCTGCACGATCGACAGGAAGCGCGAGAAGCCATCGAACTCGAAGGGATCGCGCGCCAGCGTGGGCGCCAAGTCGAAGCGGAAGCCGTCGACGTGCATGTCGATGACCCAGTGCCGCAGGCTGTCCAGCACCAGCTGCAGCGCACGCGGGCTGGTCACGTTCCAGCTGTTCCCGCAGCCGGTGAAGTCCTGGTAGTAGCGCTCGTTGTGGGGGACCAGCCGGTAGTAGCTGGCGTTGTCCACGCCGCGGAAGCCGATGGTGGGCCCGAGCTCGTTGCCTTCGCCCGTGTGGTTGTAGACCACGTCGAGGATCACCTCGATGCCTTCACGGTGAAAGGCCTTCACCATGGTCTTGAACTCGTTCACCTGCTGACCGCGATTGCCGGTGGCGTAGCGCGGATCGGGGGCGAAGAAGCCCATCGTCTGGTAGCCCCAGTAGTTGGTGAGCTTCAGATCGGCCAGGCGCCGATCGACGACGAAGTGGTGGACGGGCAACAGCTCGATCGCCGTGACTCCCAGCGATTTCAGGTGATCCAGGATCGCGTCGGACGCCAGCCCCAGGTAGGTGCCGCGCAGGTTGGGCGGCACGTCGGGGTGCTTCATCGTCATGCCCTTCACGTGGGCTTCGTAGATGAGCGTGTCCGACCAGGGCACGTTGGGGCGGGCGTCGTTACCCCAAGTGAACGACTCGTCCACCACGACGCACTTGGGTACGTAGGGGGCGCTGTCCGCGGTATCGAACGACAGGTCGGCGTCGGGGTGGCCGACCTTGTAGCCGAACAGATCATCGTGCCAGTCCAGCTGGCCCGCGATCGCGCGCGCGTAGGGATCGAGCAAGACCTTGTTGGCGTTGAAGCGGTGACCGCGCGCCGGCACGTAGGGCCCGTGCACGCGGTAGGCGTAGAGCTGCCCCGGTCGCACGTCGGGCGAGTAGCAATGCCAGACACGGTTGGTCCGCTCGGTGAGCGGGATGCGATGCGTCTCGAGCGCCGGGTTGTCCGTGTCGTAGAGACACAGATCCACGCCGGTGGCGTGTCGCGAGAACAGCGCGAAGTTCACGCCTTCGCCATCCCAGATCGCGCCGAGTCGTCCCGCGGTTCCTGGCCAGATCCTCATGACAACGCTCCCACCTTTACACCAAACGGCTCATCGTCAGAAGGACCCGCTCGCGAAGGCCCGGTCCCTCGCTCCCACCCCCGACCGCCGAAGAGTGACAGGGCCGCGTTTCCAAGGGATATCGGCCAGACCACGCACGCAACAGGCAACCTTGCCTGCTTGCCCGCTCGCCGAACTGTGCTGCTCGGCGAGCCGAACCCAGCCTCAGCGCGGCTCGATGCGGAACAGGTGACCGACCCGATCCTTGGGATCGAAGCGCACGTAGTTCCGCGACCCCTTCCAGGTGTAGGTCGCGCCATTCAGTAGATCGTGCACGTCGTACGGCTGATCCTCCGAGAGGCCGAATTCTTCCAGCGGCACGTGCACGTTGCTCTCCTGCGTCTGGTGCGGGTTGGTCGTCACCACCACCAAGAGGTGCGCGGCCTTCTCCGTGGGCGCGAGCTTCAAGTAAGCGACGACCTCGTCGTTGTCGCTCTGCACGAAGCGCAGGTTGGTCAGCTCGGCGAGCGCCGGCTGGCTGCGACGGATGCGGTTCAGACGCGAGATGTCGCGCTTGATGTTGGCGGGCCCGTTGTGGTCTCGATGCTTCAGCTCGTACTTCTCGGAGTCGAGGTATTCCTCGCTGCCGGCGTGGACCGCCTGGTTCTCGCACAGCTCGAAGCCCGAGTAGATGCCGTAGACCGGCGCCAGCGTCGCCGCGAGCAGCGCGCGGATACGGAAGGCCGCGCGGCCACCGTGCTGCAGGTACTCGTGCAGGATGTCCGGCGTGTTGGCGAAGAAATTGGGGCGGTAGTACTCGCTGACGGGCGGGCGGCTCAGCTCCTGCAGGTAGGCAATCAGGTCTTCCTTGGTGTTCTTCCAAGTGAAGTACGTGTAGCTCTGCGTGAAGCCGATCTTCGCCAGACCCTGCATGCGGTTCGGTCGGGTGAACGACTCCGACAGGAAGACCACGTCGGGGAACTTCGCCTGCACCTCACGGATGCACCACTCCCAGAACGAGAGCGGCTTGGTGTGCGGGTTGTCGACGCGGAAGGTACGCACGCCGTTCTCGGCCCAGAAGAACAGCGCATCGCGCGCCGCCTCCCACAGGCCCTGGGCGCCCTCGCCCCAGAAATTGAGCGGGTAAATGTCCTCGTACTTCTTGGGCGGGTTCTCCGCGTAGCGGATGCTGCCGTCGGGGCGAATGAAGAACCACTCGGGGTGCTCCTTCACCCACGGGTGATCGGGCGAGCACTGCAGCGCGAAGTCGAGCGCGACCTCGATACCGAACTCACCGGCCGTCTTCACCAGCTTGCGGAAGTCGTCGAGCGTGCCCAGCTCCGGATGAACGGCCGTGTGCCCGCCCGCTTCACCGCCGATGGCCCAGGGGCTGCCCACGTCACCTGCCTGGCAGGTCGTGCTGTTGTTGCGGCCCTTGCGGTGCGTCATGCCGATGGGGTGGATCGGCGGCAGGTAGATGACGTCGAAGCCCATCGCCGCGATCTCGGGCAGGCGCTTCTCGGTGTCGGCGAACGTGCCGTGGCGACCGGGCTCGGCCGCCTGCGAGCGCGGGAACAGCTCGTACCAGGCGGCAAATCCGGCCTCGCGGCGATCGACGCGCACGGGGTAGACCTTGGTCCGCTCCACCTCGGCGGCCTCGAGCGGGCCGTACATGAGCTCGAGCAGCGTCTTGGAGAAGGCCACCCGGCGGCGCGTCTCCTCGCCCACCTTGTCGTCCGAAAGCACCCGCGCCGCGTTCAGCAGCGGCTCGTGATCACGCTCGGGCGCCATCGCTACACGGCGACGCACCAGCGCGGCGCCCTCCAGGAACTCCGGCCGCACGTCCTGGCCTGCCTCGATGCGCTTCTCCAGATCTCGACGCCAGGTGCGGAACAGATCGGGCCACGCCTCGATCACCATCTCCCAGTTGCCGATCTGCGCGACCTCGAACGAGCCGTACCAGTGATCCGGCTCGAAGCGGTACTCCAGCGGATCGGCGTGGAAGTTCTCCTGACCGAGCGGGCGGCTGAGGATGCGCGCCGTGATCAGCTCGTGGCCGTCCTTGTAGATGGCGGCACCCACCTGGATGCGATCACCCACCAAGCGCTTGATGGGGTAGCGACCGTCGTCGACGGTCGGAGACACCTTTTCGATCAGCAGCCGCGGAAACGTTTGGACATCCATCTTTCGATCACTCACTCGAAGCATTCACCCGCCCACTCGGGGCGCAGTTTTCCACCGCGCTTTGCCAGGCCCGTCAAGCCAACGCACGCGCCGTGACGGGCGCGCGCAGCGCTGGATCGAGGCGCCACTGCGGCGAGCGGCTCGTCGCCCCACTCGGTGGTCCACGGGCGACGTCGAACGCCGTCACCACTCGCGAGCACCTCGACCCACATGTCGCGCGACGCGTCTCTCCAGCAGCCGCTCCAGCCGTCCAACCCCCGCACCTTTCCATCGCGCTAAAAGGTTCTCGCCCACGTTCAGCGCGTCGGCGCATTTCGCCCAATTCACCAAGACCGACCTTCCGCCGCAGAGCCTTCGCCCGCAGCGTTGGAAGAGCTGCCATGCGTCGCCCCGCTTTCCTTCGCTCGAACCTCCCTTCCCTGCTCTGGCCCGGCGCCGGCGCTGCCGTGCTGGCACTCGCCGCCGCATGCGACTCTTCACCCGGAGACGGTGACGCTCCCGACGGAGGCGGTGGGGACGGCAACGGTACGGCCGGAGCGAACGGCAGCGGCGGAGCACCCCCATTCGGTGATTGCACGCCGCCGAGCGCGCGCGACGAGTTGGCGCCGCGCGAAGACACGGTAGCGAAGCCGAGCGAAGCGCTCGGCGATTCGATCGTCGTCGATCAGTTCGGCTACCTTCCGGACGCCGAAAAGATCGCGGTGGTGCGCGATCCGGTCACCGGCTTCGACGCCGCCACCGACTACACACCCGCCAGCAGCTACGACCTGGTCGACGCCGCCAGCGGCGAGGTCCTCACCACGCTCACGCCGACGGCCTGGGGAGGCGGAGCCACGCACGATCAGAGCGGCGATCGCGCGTGGTGGCTCGACTTCTCCAGCGTCACGACCCCCGGCGTCTACTACCTGCGTGACCCCGACGCCGGCACCCGCTCCGACGTGTTCCGCATCTCGGCCGACGCCTACGACCACGTGCTGGTCCAAGCCGTGCGCACGTTCTTCTACCAGCGCGCCGGACAGGAGAAGCTGGCCGAGCACGTCGGCGCGGCCTGGGCCGATGGCGCGAGCCACGTCGGGCCGCTCCAAGATCGCCAAGCGCGACCCTACGACGCGCCGAATGACGCCAGCCAAGAGCGCGACCTGTCGGGCGGCTGGTACGACGCCGGCGACTACAACAAGTACTCCGCTTGGACGGCCGACTACGTCGCCCAGCTGCTGCGCGCCTACGAAGAAAAGCCGGCGGCCTTCGGCGACGACTACGGCCTGCCCCACTCGGGCAACTGCATCCCAGACATCGTCGACGAGGCTCGCTTCGGCCTCGAGCACCTGATCCGACTGCAGGAGCCGAGCGGCGGCGTCCTTTCGATCGTGGACCTCGACCACGCCAGTCCGCCTTCCGCCGCGACCGGCCCCAGCCTCTATGGCCCCGTGTCGACCAACGCCACGCTCCGCGCGGCGCTGGCCTTCTCCGCTGGCGCGCGCCTGTTCGCCGAGGTGGATGCGCCTTTCGCCACCGATCTGCGCGCGCGGGCCTTGTCGGCCTGGGCCTGGGCGCAGGCCAACCCCGCCGTCGAGTTCTCCAACAACCAAGGCGCCGCTACCGGGATCGGCGCGGGTCAACAGGAGGTCAACGCCGCCACCCGCGCTCGCTACACCAGCTGCCTGGCGGTCGAGCTGTTCCGCCTGACCGGCGAGACCGTCTACCGCGACTACTTCGACCAGCACTACGCGGACGACGCCTACGGCCCACTCAACGGCTACGTGGCCGCCTGGGACATGGACTTCCACGACTACTACCTGGACTACGTCTCACTGCCCGAGGCCACGGCCAGCGTGCGCGACGCCATCGCCAACGCCTTCGCCGACGGCATGAGCGGCGCCGACAACTTCGGCTTCCTCGAAGCCGAGCCCGACGCGTACATGGCCTACGTCTCGAACGGCAACTACACCTGGGGCTCCAACGCCCACAAATCCCGCAAAGGCTCGCTGTTTTACGCCTTCGTCAATCACGAGCTCGACCCCGCCCGCCGTGACGACGCCCGCCGCGCCGCCGCGCGCTACCTGCACTACCTGCACGGCACCAATCCCCTGGGCCTCGCCTACCTCTCCAACATGGGCGAGCACGGAGCGGGTCGCTCGGTCACACAATTCTATCACACTTGGTTCACCAACGGCGGCCCTTGGGACGAGGTCGGTGTGAGCGAACATGGCCCGGCGCCGGGCTTCCTCGTGGGCGGCCCCAACCCTTCGTACGATTGGGACGGCTGCTGCGCGAGCGCCACTTGTTCGGGTTGCGGAGCCGCACCACCCTCGCCGCCGTTCGGACAGCCCGCGCAAAAGAGCTACCTGCAGTTCAACGACAACTGGCCGCTCAACTCCTGGTCGGTCACCGAGAACTCGGACGGCTACCAGGTCGCGTACATTCGCCTGCTGTCGAAGTTCGTCCGCTGAGTAGCCGCCGCGCCGAGGCGTCGGCCCGTCGTCGGGCCCCGGTCCGAGGCGGAGGCAGCGTGGTCACCGACCGAGCCTTCGCCTGGACCCTGGTCCTCTTGCAGAAAGCTGGTCCTCTCGCAGAAAACAGGGCGGACCGGCCCGCCCGCCCGCCCGCCCACCGCTTCAGCGAACGGCCGTCCAGAGCAGGGCGAGCAGCAGCGCCACGCCCGCGCACACGCAGACCAGGCGACCCGTCGCCACCATCCTGGTGTCCGCCGAACCGGCCGCGCGCACCAAGACGGCGCGCTTGCGAGCCGCCACCTCCACCAACCGATCACTCTGCGCGATGCGCCGACGCACCTCGACGGGCACCGGCACCTCCCCGCGCAGCTCGAGCACCGCGCGCCCGGCGTGCGCCAGCGACTGCGTGCGGCCCTCGCGCGCCTGATCGAGCGACTGCGCAGAGTGCGAAACATCGCCCTCGTGCGTCATCACGTAGCCCTCGCGCTCGGCCTCCAAGCGCTGGGTGTCGGCGCGCGCGCGACGCGCCTCCTCCTCGGCCGCACGCAGCAGCCGCTCGCGTTGCTTGCGCTCGACCTCCGCCGTTTCCAGCGAGCTGCGCGCCACCTTGGCCTCGGCCTCGATGGCCACGAAGCGCAGCGCCAGATCTTGCGGCATCGCGCTACCCACCGCCGCGCGCTGCCGCGCCAGCTCCTGCACGTTGCGCAGTTCGATGTCGAGTCGGTTCACCTGGGCCC
>DATIDO010000780.1:0-8067 GCA_035456245.1 Polyangiaceae bacterium | reverse complement strand
GGCCCGCTCGAGCAGACGGCCGAGCTGGTGCGTCGGGTGGCCCGTCAGGGCGATCTGTCCCAGGTGAACGAGCTGCTCGTGGCCAAGAACGACGAGATCGGTTCGGTCATGGTCGGCCTGAACGAGTTGGTCTTGGCCATGCGTGAGATGGCCGGCGCGGCGTCGGCCATCGGCGCGGGCCAGCTGACGATCGAGGTGGACGGCCAGGGCGAGCTGCCCGACGCCTTCCGCGGCATGCTCGGCCAGCTGCGGACGCTGGTGGTGGAGATGCGCGACACCTCGAGTGAGCTGGCGTCCGCCGCCACCGAGATCTTCGCGGCCAGCCAGGAACAAGAGGCCGCCTCGACCTCACACTCCACCGGCATGCGGGAGATTGCGCAGACGATGGAGTCGCTGTCCGATTCGGCGGCGCACGTGGCCAGCGCCGTCCAGGGTGTGCTCGGGAACGCGGAACGCACGCTGCAGAACACCGAGCGCATGGACTCGCGCATCGAGCAACTCACCGGTCACGCCAACCGCATCGGCGACATTCTCGAGGTCATCCGCGACATCGCCGATCGAACCGATCTGTTGGCCCTCAACGGCTCGCTCGAGGCCTCTCGCGCCGGTGAAGCAGGCGTGGGCTTCTCGTTGGTTGCCTCCGAGATGCGGCGCCTGGCCGAGCGGGTGACCGCGTCGATCGGTGACATCAAGTCGCTCGTCTCCGACATCCGTGAATCCGGCGCCTCGACCGTCGTGGCCACCGAGGAGAGCAAAGCCTTGGCCGACGCGACCACGCAGGCCGCCCGCGGCATCGCGCTGGTCACCCAGCAGCAGCAGAGCAGCACGGAGCAGGTGAGCCAGCACGTGCGCTCGGTCGCCGAGGTGGTGCAGCAGGCCGCCGCGGCCACCACCCAGACCCGCGCCTCGGCCGATAGCCTGAAGCGTCACGCCGAACGACTGACCCAGGCCGTGTCTCGCTTCCGCCTGTCGGCGTGAGTGAAAGAGGGGGGACGGGGATGAGCGATCTCTTGGAGCGGACCCGGGCCGTCAGCCTGGAGCGTGTGCGCGAGGTGCGCCGCGTGCTGAGCGCTGAACGCCGCGCGACCAGTGAGGCCATCGAGGCCGCCTTGCGCGAGCTCCACGCCATCAAGGGCGAGACGGCCATGGTGGGGCTCAAGCTCCTCAGCCGCATCGCCCACGCGCTGGAGAGCCTGCTGGTGGCTCGCCGCCGCAGCCCTTCCCCCGAACTCGGTGACGCGCTCGACGCGCTCCGCGTCCTCTCGGAGGTGCTGGCCAGCGCTGCTGCGACCGAGCTGAACGACTCGGCCGATCTCGACGATCTGCTGAACGAGATTCAGGCGGCCGTAGGCGAGCCCGAGTCCAGCCGCTCGACGCCGCGCCCGGAGCCCGACGCCAGCGCTGCCGACGAGCGCGGCCACTCGGCGAGCGCCGCGGCGGAGTCGCAAGCGAGCCAGCTTCAACGGACGCCCGGTGGCCCGCACAGCGAGGCACCTGCTGCACCTGCGGTTCGCTCGCCACGTGCGGGTGGGGGCGAGCGCGGCTGGTCACGAGTCGAGAACCAACGACTCGACGAGTTGTCGGGCGGCATCTCCGAGGTGGCGGCGGAGCTGAAGGTCTTGCGCCGTGAGCTGCGGGAGCTGGCCGGCGAGCTCGGGGGCGCGTCGAATCAGTCGAGCCAATCGAGCCAGTCGAGCGACGAGCCGGGCAGCGGAGCGAGCGAGAAGGTGCGCTCGGCCCGCACTCGACTGCACGGCGTGAACGAACGCTTCGACGGTATGTTGACGCGCATTGCTCAGGCAGAAGAGCGGGCCTTCGCTCTGCGCCTGGTGGCGGTGACGCCATTGCTGGAGGAGCTGGCCGACCATGTGGAGGGTTTGTCGGGCGATCTGGGCAAGTCGGTCCGCGTGCGTGTGGACGCCGGTGGCGTAGCGCTCGAGCGAGGGCTGGTGGACGCGCTGCGTGAGCCGTTGCTCCACCTGTGCCGCAACGCCATCGATCACGGAATCGAGGGGCCCGAGGCACGCGGCAGCAAGGATCCGACCGGGACCATCGTGCTTTCCGTCGAGTCGCAGGGCGCCGAGACGGTGCTGGCGGTGCGGGACGATGGCTCGGGTATCGACGTGGACCGCTTGCGTCGGCGCGCGGTGGAGGAAGGCATGCTCAGCCGAGAGCGCGCCCAACGGATGACCCGGGACGAGGTGGTGGAGCTGGTGTTCGCGCACGGCTTCAGCCAGCGGCGCGAGGTGACGGAGCTGTCGGGGCGAGGTGTGGGCCTCTCGGCGGTGCGCCGGACCATCGAGGATCTCGGAGGCGCCGTGCGCATCGAGAGCTCGAGCGGTGGCACTGCCTTCGAGCTGGTGCTGCCGGGCTCGATGGCTCGTGAGCGCGTGCTCTTGGTCGAGTCGCTCGGGCTGATCTGGGCCATCCCGTCGCGTTGGGTGCGCCATGTCGTGCGCGACGCCGAGTCGCTGGCCCAGGCGCGCGAGACGGGCATTCTGCGCACTCAAGAGGGCTTGTCGGCCGCGCGTCCTCTGGCGAATTGGCTGGGCGGGCGTCGTGAGGAGGCGACGGCGGCGGTGGTGGTGGAGATCGCGCATCGCCGTATCGCGCTGCTCGTGGCAGGCGCGCGCGCCGAGGTGGAGCTGCTGCGTCGGCCGAGTGATCCGATTTCGAGCCGCGCGCTGCGCATCACTGGGAGCGCAGCGCTGGCCGATGGCGGAACGGCGTTCTTCTTGCGCTGGGCCGAGGTGTTGCGCGAGGTGACGTTGCTCGAAGAAGCGGGTGCCGGCGCTCGACAGCTGGAGGCCCGTCGCCCCCGTGTCCTGGTGGCCGACGACTCGCCGGTCATCCGTGACATCGTGGGGGACATCCTCAGCGGCGCGGGTGTCGAGGTGACGGCTGCCGAGGACGGGCGCGTCGCGCTCGAGTGGATCGGCAAGGCCGAGTTCGATCTGGTCATCAGCGACGTCGAGATGCCGCACATGAACGGCCTGGAGCTGCTCACGCGCATCCGCCAGCGCTCGCGTCTCTTGCCGGTGGTCATGCTGACCACGCGTAGTACCCCCGAGCATCGCCGCGAGGCGGCGCTCCTCGGCGCCAACGCCTACATCGCCAAGTCGGAGTTCCAAGGCGACACCCTGCTCACCGTCGCCCGGCGCTTCGTGAACCTGACCTCCTGGCAGCCGAGCGAGACGGAGCGGCGCGCATGACCAGCATCGACGTAGCGGTGCTCGACGACTCCGCCATCTGCCGCCTGCGACTGCGCGAGATCCTGGAGGCCGACGGAGACATTCGCGTCGTCGCCGAGTCGCCGAGTGGGGCCAAGATCCTCGAGCTCTTGGCGTCCACCAAGCCACGCGTGCTGCTCACTGACTTGGTGATGCCAGGAGTGGACGGGCTGGCGGTGGTGGGCGAGGTGATGCGGCGCGCGCCGCTGCCCGTGATTATCGTGTCGGCGGGTGGCTTCACGCAGGTCTCGGCGTTCGAGGCGCTCCGCCTCGGCGCGCTCGAAGTGGCCAAGAAGCCCGACCACGGCGACAGCCGGCAGGAGCGCGCGCTCCGGGAGGCCGTGCGGAGGTTGGCTGGAGCGTTCGTGGTGCGGCACCCCGGACACGTCTTGCCTGTGCCCGTCGCTGGCGAGCCGCCCGTGCGGCCGGGCGCGCAGCGCGTCCGCGTGTTGGGCATTGGCTCGTCCGCCGGTGGGCCACCGGCCGTGGCCAGCTTGCTCGGTGCTCTTCCTCCCGAGCGGGCACCTGCCGTCCTCGTCGCGCAACACATGCCGCCGGCCCACGTCGACGACTTCGCTGGCTTTCTGTCGCGCCGCTGTCGTTTGGAGGTTCGCGTTTGCCGACACAGCGCCACGCTGACGCCCGGTTGTGTGTACGTTCCGGGGGACGGCATGAACCTGGCGGTGATCGAGCCGGGGCGGGTGGTGGCGACGCCCAGCAGCGACTCGCTGACTCCATCGGTCGACGTGCTGCTCTCCAGCATGGCCCAGCACCACGGCGCCGATTGCGCGGGCGTGGTGTTGAGCGGCATCGGACACGACGGGCGCGACGGCCTGCGTGCGCTGGCCCAGCGCGGAGCCCTGACCATCGCTCAAGACGAGGCCTCGTGCGCGGTCTACGGCATGCCCAAGGCGGCCGCGCCCTTTGCCACGCATCGCCTGAACCCCGAGCAGGCGGCCCGCCTCGTGCTCTCGCACGTGCCCCAGCGCGAGCGGAGGGCGCCAGCACCGTGAGCGCCGACGGCGAGCGTCTCGATCGCTTGGCGCAGCTTGCCTACGAGCGGCTGGGTATTCATGTCGGTCGGGGCGCAGTGGCCTCGGCGCTGGAGCGTTACGCCGAGTGCTTCGGCGCCGACGTCGGAGATCTCGGCACGGACAAGGCGGCCTTTCGCGAGTTCATCGCGGCCGTGACGGTGCAGCATTCCTGGCTGTTTCGCGACCGCCAGCAGCTCGAATTGGCCTGCGATCTGCTGGCCGCGGATCGCAGGAGCGGTAGGCGGGCGATTTGGGTGCCAGCCTGTGCGACGGGAGAGGACGTCTACTCCCTGCTGGCGCTGAGCAACGCGAGGGGCGTCGAGGCGCTGGCCCTGGGTACCGACGTCCACGAGCCGGCCATCGAGCACGCGCGTCGCGGCGTCTTCGGTGAGTCTTCGTCGCGCCACGTGCCACCGGAGTTCGCCGAGGTCCTGAATCTGCGCAGCGGCACGACGCGGGCCAGTGAGCTACTCCGGCGCAACGCCGGATTCCAACTGCGCAACCTGCTCGAAGAGCCGCCGCGTTCGCAGCGACCGGATGGGCTTTGGGATCTCATCGTTTGCCGCAACGTGCTGATCTATTTCTCGACCGAGAGCGCGACGAAGGCTCTGGAGCGCATGCTTTCGGCGCTGGCGCCAGGGGGCACCCTGGTGGTCGGAGCCAGCGACATCGTTACCGAGCTGCCTCGCGGGCTGGAGCCGCGCGAGTACGGGGGGCGCATCGTCTTCCAACACGCAGCGAAGGGCGCGCGTCGCACTCCCCAGCTTCCGGAGCTTCCGGCAGCGGCACGGGTGGAAGTCGCCCGTGCGGGCGCTGGGATCGCCGGCCCCAACGCCCCGGTTCGTGCGGCGAGCGCAGGAGCGACCGCCCAGGGGCCTGCTCGCGCGGCGAGCGCAGGAGCGACCGCCCAGGGCCCTGCTCGCGCAGCCATCGTCGCGTCGAATGACACCGCCATCGTCGCCTCGAACGACACCGCCATCGTCGCCTCGAACGGCACCGCCATCGTCGCCTCGAACGACGCCTCCCTCGTCGCGTCGAACGACGCCTCCCTCGTCGCTGGCGCGCTGGCACGCGGGATCGAGCTGTACTTGGCGGGCGATCCACAGGCCGCGCTGAACGAGTTCCGGACGGCGCTCTACCTGGAGCCGGAGCTTTGGCCGGCGAGCTACTACTCGGCGCTGTGTTGGGAGACCATGGGTCGCTCCGACGAAGCTCGGCGCGCCTACGAGTGCACGTGCAGCGGCTTGGAGTTGGCGCGGCCTACTCCGGAAGTGCCAGGGCACGACTTGTCCTTCTTGCGACGAGACGTGGCGCGCATCGCCTACCAGAGAGCCGGACGACGCTCTCGCTGAGAGCGCCACGTCTTCGGGGCCCGGGTCAGAACGGGAAGAACAGCGGCACGAAGAGCAGCGTGCCGGCGAGCGTCAGCAGGAGCAGCGGGACTCCGAGGCGAGCGAAGTCGCCGAACTTGTAGCCGCCTGCGTTCATCACCAGCATGTTCACCGGTGAGCTGACGGGAGCGAGGAACGCCGAGGAGGCGGCAACCGCTACCGTCATCAAGAGAGGCTCGGGGCGCAGTTCGAGACGACTGGCGAGCTGGGTTGCCACGGGCGCGACGAGGACGGCCGTCGCGGTATTGGAGATGACGATGCCGATGAGGGCAGTGAGCAGGAACAGGCCCGTCTGGATGAGGTAGGGGCTCGAGCCTTGCAGGACTCCGACCAATGCTTCGACGACGAGCCGGAGCGCTCCCGTTTTCGTCAGCGCGGTGGCCAACGGCAAGATGGCGGCGATGAGGAGCACGCTCTCCCAGCTGATGCTTCGGGAGGCCGTCGCGGGGTCGATGCAATCGAGCAGGACCAGGAGCAGCGCGGCACCTATGGTGGCGACGACGGGCGGTAGCCAGCCGGCGGCCATGACGATCAGCATGCCGAGCAGGATGGCGGCGGTGAGGGGGGCCCGCTGGGTGCGGAAGTCGACCCGAGCGATGGCCTCGTCGGTGGTGAGGAGGATCCCGTCGCTGCTGTCGTCGCGCAGTTTCGCCAGGGAGCGAGGCGAACCGACGAGGAGGAGCAGATCACCGACGGCCAGCTCGGTCTGGGCGACCGACTCGCGCAGGACGTGACGAGTGCGGAAGACCGAAAGAACGGTCACGTCGAAGCGGCTGCGCAGGCGGGTGTCGGCCACCGTCTTGCCGACGAAGCTCGAGTCGGGTGGCAGCAGCATCTCGGCCGTCACCAGCCCGCCCGGGAGTGTCTGGGGCCGAGCCCAATCATGAAGGCCCTCGGTGGAGCAGAACTCGGCGATTCGTTCGGGGCTGCCTTTCACGGTGAGCCGTTCGCCGACGGCGAGGGTCCTGTCGGCGCGCGTCGCTTCGGGCTCGCTGCTGGCGCTGGCTCGGATGGCCAGGACGACGACGGCGCGGCGGGTGCGCACCTGGCTCTCGGCCAGGGTGCGGCCGGCGAGTGGTGAGCCTTCGAGGATCTCGAGCTCGGCTATCCAATCGTCGAGGCCGTAGCGGTGCCAGAGCGCGGCGGTGCTGGGAGGTTCGCGGCTGGTGTCGCTCGGGTCGCCGGCAGGGAGGAAACGGGGGCCCCAGAAGGTGAGGTAGAGGAGCCCGATGGCGAGGAGCGGGAGGCCGATTTTGGTGAAGTCGAAGAAGGCGAACGGGGCGAATCCGGCTGATTCGAGGGCGCCGGAGACGACGAGGTTGGGAGCGGTGGCGATGAGGGTGAGTAGGCCGCCGAGCAGTGTGGTGAAGGCGAGCGGCATCAGCATGCGCGCGGGAGCGAGTCCGGCGCGGCGCCCCAGAGCGACGGCTATGGGAATCATCACGGCGACGGTGCCGGTGGAGCTGAGGAAGGCGGACAGGGTGGCCGCGGTCAGCATCACGGAGAGCGTGACTTTGGTTTGGCTACCGGCGGCTCGGCGCTCCAGCCAGCGGCCGACCATGTCGGCGAGACCGGTGTGAAAGACGGCGCCGCCGACCACGAACAGCGCGGCGATCATGTGCACGGTCGGCTCGGCGAATCCGGCGAGTGCTTCGGGGACGGTGAGGATGCCGCCGAGCAACAGTGCCGTAAGGCTGGTGAAGGCGGTCACGTCGAGCCGAAAGCGCTCGGTGGCAAACAAGTACGCCGTCGCCCCCACCACCGCCGTCACGAACCAAATCGACGCCGTCATCCCTCGCCCCCCCGAGAATACCCCGGTCCCAGGTTATTTTCGTTGGTAGCCCTCGATGGCGCCCATTTTCAGGGCCTGAGCCTGCGATGAGCCATGGGTCGGGAGCCATCGAATGACAGACCACGGGCATCAGTCCAGTGCGACCAGGTGTGGGGGCCGCAGGCGACGATGGACTGGTGCACCCGGGCCAAGAATCGACGTGTGCGATTGCTCCAGAATCGGGCGTCGACGAGGCCCAGGTTGAGAGAGCGCGGCTCCAGTCTCGATCAGTCGACCAGCGCTAGTCCGAGACCGATCGAGGTACCACTCGTTTGGTCGCAGACGACGGCCATGAAGCGCTTCATCCAATAGGTACCGGCTGGGAAGGGCGCGCAGCTGCAGCCATCCTCGAGCAGGGCGCGTGCGGCGCGGTAGGCGGCGACGAAGTGCTTGTTGCGAAGTAGCGCCTCTGCGCGCCGCCAGAGATTCTTCGAGGCGACGCGAGGGTTGAGCTGACGTCGCGGCTCGGGGGTCTTGGGTTTGGAGGTCCAGCGCTGAGCCAGGACACCGCGAGGCCCGAGCGCCCGCGTACCGGTGCGGAGACGTTCGGCTGCGGCGCGCATCTCGACGGCGCGAATCTT
>DATIDO010000779.1:0-2347 GCA_035456245.1 Polyangiaceae bacterium | reverse complement strand
CTCGCTCGAGCCATCCAGCCTTTGCTCGAGCCCGCTCAGCTCGACGCGCTGCGCGGCCACTACCTACGCTTTGCCGAGGAGGGCGGCCGCACCAACCTGCAGCGCTGGGGCGCGAGCGTCGAGAAGACGTCGGCACGAGTGGGCCTGGCCCTGAGCCAGGATCTGACCACGGCCCTGGCCTTGGTGGGGCAGTCGGAAGGGGCCGGCGGGCCGCTCGGACTGGATCTGCTGGCCTTCGCGACCAGCGACCGGTTCCTGCTGCTGCGCCGACGGCTTGGTTTGGCCGTCGCTGCGGAATGAGAAGGCCGGTTCGCGCGTCGCTTCCATAGCAGCCAGACGGGCCGGCTTGTCGTCGAGGCGGTTAGTAGGTAACAAGTTTGGCCGGCTTCTGAGCGGTGTGCGAACTTTGCCTACATCGACGCACCCCAATCGAGCCGGATCTTCGACGATCGGCCAACACGGTGGGGGCCCGTCGTATCGGCGAAACTACCGGAGATAGTCACCAGATGAACCTGAATCCCTGGATCCTCACCGTACCCGTCGCTTTCATCCTGCTCGCCCTCACCGGCGTGATTGGCGCTCAGCTCGCGGTACTTGGGGTCACCCTCGGGATCTTCTTCGGTACGCTGTCTCTCGGTCGCGCCCGCCCCGGCGATGCGACGACGACCAGCCCTGGCCACTGATCGCCAGGAGTGACTCTTGTCTCGCGACAACCGCCGCCCGTCCCGGCACCCCGGGGCGCCTGAGCACGCTGGTCCGCCCCCCACGAGCATGAGCGCTGGCCAGCGCGGCGCGGATTTCCAGCACCGGCTCCCCAACTCACTGCGCGGGCTCGACCAGTTCCGCCCCCACGATCTCGAGGCCGTACGCCTGGTGCTGCGCGGAGCCTCGGTGGTGGATTGGCATCGCCTCGACTTCAAGGACGAGTCGGAAGCCCGAACGCTACTGCGCAACCACGAGCTCGACCTGGCCGATCCGCAGGATCTGGCCTTCTCCGAGCACATGAAGACCGAAGCCATCGCCTACCTGCGGCGGCATTTCAGCTTCTCCATCCCCAAGCCAGTCGAGCAGGCCAACGTGCTCGAGCTGATGATGATGGCCTCGGGCAAGGGGCACCGGCAGCTCTGCGCCTGCACGATCCTCAAGACCATCACCATCATCAATCACATGACGGGGCGGGAACTGCTGTTCCGTCTGCCCGTCTCGGACAAGGACGTCTTCCACCTCGTCGAGGAGAAGGTCTACCGAGTCGTCGGCGCCATGTTGAGCGGCGGCTTCCCCGTCACCGAGTTCATCGGCGGCCGAAAGAACCTCGATTCGACGTACACGAAGCTGCTTTCCAAGCCCGAAGCGACCGCTTCGGCCCTCTACGACAAGCTGCGCTTCCGCATCGTCACCCGGACGCCCGACGACATCCTGCCGATCCTGCTCTACCTGACCGAGCACCTGTTCCCGTTCAACTTCATCGTTCCGAAGGAAAGCACGAACAGCCTGTTCGATTTCCGCCGTTACTGCGAAGCGCACCCGCACCTGTCCCAGATGGTGCATTTCTTCCAGGGCAAGCCGGACGAGGCGATCGGGGCCGGTGACAACCGCTTCAGCGCGGAGAACTACCGGGTCATCCACTTCGTCACCGACGTACCGGTCCGCGTCCCCGACCACATCACCGAGAGCGCCCCCCCCGGCTGTGAGAGCCTGGGCCCCATCGTCTACGTGCTCTGCGAGTTCCAGATGCTCGACGCCGAGACCGACGCCAACAACGAGATCGGCGACGCCTCTCACGATGCCTACAAGCGTCGGCAAAAGGAGGCCGTTTATCGCCGCCTCCGGCTGGGCGTCCGCGCGACCCAGGCCGAGCGCAGCCCTGCCCCGCCCGAGACGCAGGGGGCCGACGCCTTCGACGACTCCGGCGAGCAGCCGCTCGGGACGTCCGGCGACGAAGACGAATAGCCGATTCGAACCGAACGGCGCGGCCGAAAAGGCGCCGGTTCCACCCGCGGGCGCGCTGATTTTCCCACGAATTTCGGCACGGATCTGCTAGGAGCTGGTCGATGTTCCTGCCGCCCAACAAGGTCTCCGACGTCGCCAAGGAAATGCTGCAGCTGCTCACCGACGGCGGCGACATCGAGACGGAATCACCGCGCGAGGTCCAGCTGGACCTGGAGGCGGTGCTGAACCAGTACCTGAAGACGGAAACGGAACTGCAGGAGCGTGCCCGGGACACCCTGGCCGCGCGCAGCCTGCCTACCACCGAGTTCCCCAAGGTGCTGAAGGCATTGGCGGATCAGCGCCAGGTCAAGCTGGGCGATGACGCACTCGACTACGTGCTCGAACAGCTGGTGGAGAT
>DATIDO010000778.1:0-5042 GCA_035456245.1 Polyangiaceae bacterium | reverse complement strand
GTCCTTCGAAGGCAGCAACGAGTCCTCCTCAGGCTTCCTGAGAGGGGCCTTCGTGGCCGGGTCACCCCGAGATCGCGTTGCGCACCGGGGGGCGCTCGCGCCGCGCCAGGGCCTTCTCCCGGCCTTTCCTTGGGGTTACCGTTGTCTCCTGTGGCAGACACGGGTCTTCGTTGCTACAAGCCGGCCCATGCCACGCTCGACTCCCTCCTGGCGTTGGCCCTTTCGCCGTCGTGGCACCATCACGCTCGGTTTGCTCGTGTTGGGCCTCGGTGCCGCGCTCGTCGTGACGACGGGAGGCGCTGCTCCTCGGCAGTCCTCGGCAAGGACGGAGGAAGGCAAGGCGCTGGTGGGGTTCCACATCGCCTCCGTGCCGGTCAACAACCCCGACAAGCCGCCCAGTGAGGAGCAGAAGGCAGGTGGCGTGCTCGGCTACGCCATCCACCTCGGCGGCTTCCAGCGTGAGCTGGCGAAGGCCGGCTTCGAATTCTTGGGCATCAAGGGCTTTCCGCGCACCGCCGCTTGCATGTTGGCGCTCAACGCGGGGCAGGTGCAGGTCGCCTCGACGGGAGATTCTCCCGCCGTGCTGTCGCGGGCTCGCGGGGACAAGCACCACGCCATCTACGTGACGTTGCCTTCGACGGAGACCTGGATCGTCGGTCGCCCAGGCGGACCCCCTTCGCTCCAGGCTCTGTCCGGCAAGAAGGTCGGCACGCTGTTGGGGTCGACCTTCGACTACTACTTCCGCGCCGCCGCTGCGCAGGTGGGGCTGAGTGAAATCCAGTTCGCACAACTGCAGGCTTCTGCAGCCTTGCCGGCGCTGCAGAACGACGCGCTCGACGCCTACCTGACGACCTCGACCACGGCGGCGCTCTGGCAACGCAAGTACGGCCTGCCCGTGATCGCGAAGCTGAGCGACGTGAATCCCAAGTTGCGAGGCATCGGCATCGTGACGGCCCGCGACGACTTCCTCGAAGCCCACCCGACCTTCGCCGCCGCCTACTTTCGCGGGCTGCGCACGGGCATCGACGCCATTCGCAAGGACAAGGCCGCCTACCTGGCCTGGGAGGCGGACGCGAGCGGCATCCCGCTCGACATCCTGCAGGCCTCCGACTCGTTGCGCTTGGCCGACACGCCCGCACCGCCCGAGAGCGTGGCGGCGCTCCAGGAGCAGCTGGCCTTCCGTCTCGCGACGGGCGTAGCCAACGCGGCGTTCGACGTGCGGGAGTGGGTAGTCGGGTCGGGGGGCACGCCGTGAACCAGCAGCTGCTCGTGCCGAGCCGCGGGCGGCGCCTGGACGCCAACCTGCCCGAGCCCAGCCTGGCCGAACCCAGCGAGCCCAGCTTGGCCGAGCCGCCGCGCCTGTACGCCGAGCCGACCTCGCGGAGCCGCGCGCTCGGCCTGCGGATTCTGGTCCCGCTCTTGCTCCTGCTCGCTTGGGCCGTGGGCTCGGCCAGCGGCGCCATTGCCGACAACGTCTTGGCCTCGCCCGCCGAGGTCGCGCGCACCGGTCAGCGCCTGATCGCCAGCGGTGTTCTCTGGCACCACCTGTCGCTTTCTCTGGGACGCGCGGCGCTGGGTCTGCTGGTGGGCGGTGGCTTGGGTCTCGTGCTCGGTACGTTGGCCGGCCTCAGCAAGCTCGCCGAGAATCTGTTGGACCCGACGGTGCAAATGGTCCGCGCGGTCCCCTTCTTGGCGCTGGTGCCGCTGTTCATCGTCTGGTTCGGCATCGGTGAGACCTCGAAAATCCTGCTGATTGCTGCCGCCGCCGCCAAGCCGATGTACCTGAACGCCTTCGGTGGCGCGCGCAGCGTGGACAAGAAGCTCGTCGAAATGGCGCGCGTCTTCGGCCTCTCGCGCTTCTCCCAGGTCACGGAGCTGTTCTTGCCGGCTGCGCTGCCTTCGCTCATGGTCGGCCTGCGCCTCGCCACCAGCATGTCGCTGATCGCCCTGATCGCCGTCGAGGTCATCAATACCTCGCGTGGCATCGGCTTCTTGATGCTGCAGGCCCAGGAGTTCTTCAAGACCGGCATCCTGGTGGTGTGCATCGTGCTCTACGCGCTCTTCGGCCTCGGCACGGATCTGATGGTCCGCGTCCTGGAGCGGGTCTTCATCCCCTGGCGCACGCAGGGTCGTTCGTGAGCGCGGGCATGACGGCCGCGGTGAGCGTGCGCTCGGCGCGCAAGCGCTATGGCGAGCGCTTCGTGCTCGATCAGTTCGATCTGGAGATCGACCCCGGGGAGTTCGTAGCGCTGCTCGGCAAGAGCGGCAGCGGCAAGACCACGCTCCTGCGCGTGCTCTCGGGGCTGGAGCAGCTGACGGAAGGGCAGGCCCTGGTACCTAGCCCTTGCACGGTGGTGTTCCAGGAGCCGCGCCTCATCGAGTCGAAGCGCGTGCTGGAGAACGTGGGGCTCGGGCTGCCAGCCACCCCCGAAAACCTGGAGGCCGCTCGGCGCGCGCTCGTCGAGGTCGAGCTGGAGAGTCATGTGGACGCCTGGCCGACCACGCTCTCGGGTGGTGAAGCGCAGCGCGTCTCGTTGGCCCGCGCGTTGCTGCGGGAGCCGAAGTTGCTGCTGCTCGACGAGCCGTTCGCCGCGTTGGACGCGCTGACGCGGCTGAAGATGCAGGCCCTGGTGGCCCGCCTGTGCGCTCGACACCGGCCCGCGGTGCTCCTGGTCACCCACGACGTCGACGAGGCCATCCTGCTGGCGGATCGGGTGCTGGTTCTGGCCGAGGGCCGCGTGGCGCTGACACGGAGCATCGAGCTACCGAGGCCGCGCAGCCGTGGGGGTGCGGCGGTCGACGAACTGCGGCAAGCTCTGCTGGCCGCCTTGGGAGTTCATGAATGAAGAAATGGGGCCTGCTCTCGGCCCTCTACCTCGCGCAAGGTTTGCCTTACGGCTTCTTCACCCAGGCGCTGCCCGTCCTTTTGCGTGAGGCAGGCCACTCGCTCAAGGCCATCAGTGCGCTGAGCTTTCTCTACCTGCCCTGGGCGCTGAAGTTTCTCTGGGCGCCCTACCTCGACCGGGCCACGAATCGCAGGGCCTGGTTGCTGAGTTTCCAGCTCTCGGGGGTGCTGGCGGCGCTCCTGCTCAGCCGCCTCGATCTGCGAGGCGTACCTGCCGTGATCCTCTCGGCGGCCTTCGCCTTCAACGTCATCGCTGCCTCCCAAGACGTCGTGACCGATGGCTTGGCCATCCGCTTGCTGGGGCCCAGCGAGCGTGGGTTGGCCAACGCCATCCAGGTCGGCGCCTACCGGATCGGCATGATCTTGGGCGGTGGTCTGCTGCTGTGGATCTACGCCAAGACCAGCTGGAGCATCATGTTCGGGTGGATGGCTGCGCTGCTGGCGCTGACGGTCTTTCCCGTTTGGCAGTTCCGCGAGCCGAGCTCGCCTCGCCCGGAGCCCGCGCCGCGGGGGGGACTACCCGGAACGGCCTGGCTCGAGCGCGTGAAGGCGCCCGGCATGCTTTCGTTCGCGGCGCTTCTGTTCGTCTATCGCTTCGGCGACGCCATGGTGTCCAACGTGCTGGGGCCGTTCCTCAAGGACTCGGGCCTGACCAAGCAGGACATCGCGTTGATGAAGGGCACGATTGGTTCGGCCACGAGCGTGTTGGGCGCGGTCCTGGGCGGATGGTTCGTCTTTCGTGTGGAGCGCCGCACGGCGCTCTTGGCCGCTGGCCTGGCCCAGGCTGCGACGTTCACGCTGTACGTCGCGGCGGCCACGGGGTGGGGAGGCAGCGGGCTGCTCTGGTTCGCCACCGTTTGCGAGGGTGTCTTGGGTACCGTGGCCACCGTAGCGCTGTTCACGCTGATGATGGACGCCAGCGAGCCCGAACACGCCGGCGCCGACTACACGCTCCTGGCCAGCTTCGTGATCCTGGTAAACAGCCTGGGGACCTTTTGCTCGGCCGCGATCGTCGATGCTTGGGGCTACGTGCCGGCCTTCGTCACGGGCACGGTCCTCGCCGCGGCCGGCTGCGTGGCGCTCGTCGTGGCGCTCGATCGCCGCGCCACCCCGGCGCGGCTCGCGAGCGTCTGGCGCAGGGAAAAGGCAGTGTGAAGGGCCCGGAGGAGCCAGTGCTCTCGACGGCGCAACGGAGCGCTCTCGAGGCCGACGCCATTCGAGTCAGCCCAGTCGGGCTGCACGCCAGGCCGCGACGAACTCGGCGACCGTTCCGAAGCGCTGTTCGGGCTCCGGGGCGGACGCCTTTTGCAGGACCGTCAGGCTTTGCGGGCCGCCTCGGAAGGCAGCGGTTTGCCCGCGCGAGAGCAGGAGCAAAGCCGCGCGCGCGAGGTTGAAGACGGTCGTGCGTTCGTCGATACGGGCCCCCTTCTGGAACTCCTCGGGTGCCATGAAACGCGACGAGCCGGGGAGTCTGCCGAGCTCGTTCACGAACGGGCCACGCCGGTAGCAGTCCAAGTCGACGACATGCAGCCGATGGGCGGAGAAGTCGTAGATCAGGCAGCCGTCGTAGAAGTCGTTGGCGATCCAGCCGGCGCCGATCAGCTCGACGTGGAGTAGGAAGAGCTCATCGAGAGCCGCCTCGATGAGCTCGGGCGGTAGCGCTGCGAAGCGCTGGAACGGCGAGTTCGGATCGTTCCGTTGCTCGGGTGGCGCCCGCAGTAGTTCGCCCTCGACCCAGGCGTAGACCAGCCCCGGCCCCGTCGGCGACTCGATGACACCGTGGAGTTCGGGAAGCAGCCTGGACGAGACACTGCGCCGCAATTCGACGCCGTTCCGCAGCAGGTCGACGCGCTCCGCGTGAGTCGAGTGATGGGGGGCGGCGGGGTCGCCGGCAGTCTTGGCGAAGAGGCGATGGCCGGCGAACTCGATGCCGTAGGAAACGTTTCCCGAGTCCTGGGTTCGAGCATCGAACGTGGCGAAAGGGGGCCCCAGCTGCGCGAGGAACGCTTCGATCGGGAGGCCTTTTTCGTTCGAGAGCGATTCGTCGAACCGCGGCAGGTGTCCTTCGTCCATTGCAGGCTCTTTCGTTGTCTATCTTGCGAGACAACCTGTCCGTCGTCTAGCGTTCGGTCGTGCA
>DATIDO010000777.1:0-2752 GCA_035456245.1 Polyangiaceae bacterium | reverse complement strand
GCCTCCGAGCTGGAAGGCCGGTGAGGGCGCGTGCTACGTGAAGGACATGCGGTGGGTTTCGTCGATGCTGGGGTGCGCTGGGCTGTCACTCGTGGTCGTGGCCTGTGGAGGTGGCAGTGGTGAGCCGATCACGCCTTCTCCCTCCACGCCGGTTCCTGCCGAGGCCGAGCCCGAGCCGTCTACCACTCAGTCGCCCGACGGCGCCGAGCCGAGCGCGACGCCTGCCGACGGCGGTGGCCGCCTGGCCTTCGTCAACTGCGAAGAGCCGCGTCAGAAGGCATGTACGAAGGAGTTCCGTCCGGTCTGCGCCGAGGTCGATACGGGGATTCGTTGTGTCACCACGCCGTGCCCTTCTTCGGAGAAGAAGACGTTCGGCAATGCCTGCATGGCGTGCGCGGAGGCAGCCGTGATCGGCTACTTCCCCCAGGCCTGCGATCAGCTGGGAACGGACGCGGCGCCCTGAGGCTCGGGGCTGAGGCGGGGCTGGCGGCTCTGCAGTGCTGGAGGGCCAGCGGGGCTGGAGGCTCTGCAGCGCTGGAGGGCCAGCGGCCCTCGGGGCTGTCAGCTCGGCTCAGCCGACCAACCAATAGAGGGCATAGAGCCCCAAGAGCAGCAGCACCGTGGCCGAACCGAGCAGTGCTCCGTCGGTCCACAAGGCCGATGCTCGCGCCCGCTCCGGTCGGTGCTCGAAGAGCGGCTCCGGTTCGGGGGTGAGGGCGTCGCTGCCAGCCGCGCCCAGTGGTTCATCGGCGGCGCTCTCCAGCTCGCGTAGCGCTCGAGCCAGTTCGCTGGGGCTCGGCGCGAGCCCGCGCGCTTCGAGCGCAGCACGCACCAACCTGGCAGGCAGATCTTCCAGTTGCTCGACCCACTGCACCTCGCCCGGCGGTTCGCGTAGGTGGACGGAGAGCTCGACGTGTCCGAGCACCAGGCGATCACCGTCCTCCAGCACACGCGGGGAGCCGGGTCGCAGGAAGACGGGGGCCTCGGCCGTGGCTCCACCGAGGGCCGTGCCATTCTGGCTGCCCTCGTCACTCACCAAATAGGCGCCTCCTCGCCGTCGCAGAGCAGCGTGGCGAAGGCTCACCGTCGGCTCGGGCAGGCGCACGTGGGCGTTCGGCCCTCGACCGAGCACCACCAGCCGTCCGTCGACCCGTACGGCCAGGGGAGGCTCGATGGCGGGGGTGAGCAGGACCAGGGCGAGGGCCACGACCGCTCTTGCCACATTGTTGGCCCAACAGGAAATTCCCACGTAGTTCCGCCAGACAGGGTTCCCTCGTCGGGGCCCGAGAACGAGGAGCTGCGAGCGGTGGAGCGTCGGAACCAGAACGTGGAGCGGGTGGAGCTGACCACCTTGGTCGATATCTGTATCCAGGGGGACGAAGGGACACCCTTCCAAGCCGAGAGCGCCAACGTCAGTGGTCGCGGGATGCAGGTGCGCACCAGCTATCTTCCCGAGATCGGTGACGAGCTGGTTTGCCGCTTCGAGCATGCCAGTCGCGAGATCCTGGTCGAAGGCCGCGTCGCTTGGCGCGCCGAAGGCGAAGACAGCGGCGAGTTCGGCATCCAGTTCACGGCCCTCGATGCTTCGAGCGCCGAAGTGCTGCGCAATCTGCGCGCCCAGCGCGCCGTCGCGTCGCCGTCGCCCGTCGCCTCGCGGTTGTTCTCGCTCGACAACGAGCCCGAAGACGACGCTTGGTTGAACTCGGGCGACAAGGTGCGCCTGCACATCGAGGGCCTCGCTGCTCCGATGAAGGCGAGCGTCCACGACGGTGGCGAGCGCAAGGTGCGTGTGGGCTCCAGCTTGGAGTTCTTGAAGGTCGGTCGTGCGCTCGAGATCGAGGATCTACGGGGAGGCCGCACGCGCGGCGCCCAGGTCGACTCGGTCAACGTGGTCTTGAACCCGAGCACTTCCGTGCCCGAGCTCGTTGTCATGTTGCGCTACGAGGGCGCGTCGCCGACGCCGCCCCCCGCTCACGCCCGCACCACCAGCGCGCGTGCTGCCGCTCCCAGCGCCGAGCCCGAGCAGGACGACGATTGGTCCGACGTGGACGAGGACGAGACCTTCGAGGAAGCCCCGTCGCTGCTGCCCGAGCGCTTCCGTCCTGCAGCCGAGGCCTTGAAGGTCCGGCTCGGCGAGGTGTTCGGCTCGGTGAAGAGCGTGGCCGGTCAGGCGGGCGGCGTCATGGGACGTTCGTTCGGCCAGGCTTCGGCCGGCATGAAGCGGCTGTCGGCACGCAAGCCGGCGCGTCGCAGCACCTCCGCCGCCCCTCGCTCGTCGGCCCCTCGCCGCACCACCGCACCGCCTGCCCATCGTCGCTCCAGCTTGGCCGACGCCGGCGTGGTGTCGCGTGACCGTGTCGACTCGCGCGCCTCTCTCCGACCCCAGGCTGCCTCGATCCCGGCCGAAGCGCCGCTCGGTTCGGCCGAGCGCACGCGCCGGCTCGCTGCGATCGGTGCGTTGGCCGTCGTGATCCTGGGCGGCTCGGCTGCTCTGCTGCGCAGTCGCGGCGAGGGCGACGTTCCGGCTTTGGCTGCGACCACCACCAACACCGCTGGCACGAGCCCTGGCGCACCGGGTGCCGCAGCTCCGACCGCCGGCGCGCCCGGCACCGTAGCGGCCGTCCCTGCTGCGAACTCTGCCGTGGCGAGTGCACCGGGCGCCGTGGTTGCCGAGGTTCCGCTGTTCGGTCCGCGCGCCCTCTCGACCTCCGAGACGGCGTCTGCACCTGCCAGCGACATGTCCGACGCCCAG
>DATIDO010000776.1:0-5492 GCA_035456245.1 Polyangiaceae bacterium | reverse complement strand
GAACGACGGTCACGTTGGGGCCGAAGCCCTGGGTGATCGGCTGCAGATCGATGGCCAAGACCTTGCCGCCGGGCCCCACCTGCTGCATCGCGTAGAGGCTCCACGAGCCGGGCGCCGCGCCCAGATCGAGCACCTTGTGGCCGCGCCTGAGCAGCTGCGTGCGCTGCTGGATCTCCTCCAGCTTGAACACGCTGCGCGCCGGGAAGCCACGCTTCTTCGCCTCGGCGGTGCGTGCGTCGGCGACGTAGGGGTTCGCTTTTTTCTGAGCCATGAGTTCGGTCCGGGGAGCGCGGTTCAAGCCAGCGTAGCGAGCAGACTCTTGCTCGGCCATGGGCCAAAGGGTCCCGGCGGAGTGTCGAGGCTGGACGACCAGTCCTTGAGCGACGCGAAGCGCATGCCACGTTCGCGCGCCGCCCCGCCGAGCATGGCGCGAAACGCTTCGGGCGAGGTGGCCGTGTGATTGGTGACGGCCAAGAGCCGACCGCCGGGCGAAAGCAGGCCCAGGCAGGCCTTCACGGCTTCGACGTAGCGCCCCTTCACGCTGAAGGTCCCCTTGCCCACCGTCGCGAAGCTCGGCGGATCGAGCACGATGAAGTCGTAGCGATCGCCACGGCGCTCGGCTCGCGCCAACACCTTCATGGCGTCGTCCTTCCAGAACTGATGCTCGCCGAGCGCGAGGCCGTTGGCCTCGAAGTTCCGTCGACTGCGCTCGATGGCGCGACCGGAGAGATCCACGCTCACCGTGCGCGCGCCTACCAGGGCCGCCTGAACACTGAAGGACGAGGTGTAGCAGAAGAGATTGAGTAGCTTGGGCGGCTCCTGCGCTGCGTCACGACGTTGCCGGGCGAGCGCCTCGACCAACTGCGTGAGGCGCTGGCGATTCGCGCGCTGATCGACGAACAGCCCGCTCGACAGGCCGTCGGTCAGGCGGATCTCGAACTGCGCCGCCCCTTCGCGCACCAACCAGGCCTCCGGCGCCGCCTGGCCGAAGAACGGCTCGTCCGGCGCCAGCTCGGCAGCGTCCTCGGCTCGCAGATCGCTCTTCACTCGCTTCTTCAGATAGCCACCGACGTAGCCGAGCGACTGCAGGAGCTCGGCGAGCTCAGCCAGCCTCGTCAGCCAGCCTTCGTCGTAGACGTTGACGGCCACGTAGGGCCCGAAGGCGTCGATGCTCAGGCCTGCCGTTCCGTCCCCGTCGCCATTGAGCGCGCGGAAGGCGGCCGTGCTCGCCAGTAGCGGCGCGCGGAGCGTGAAGGCATCGAGCAGGTTGTCGCGCAGGTCATCGAGCGCGGGCCCGTCGTCGCCAGCCAGCGCGCGCTCGAAGGAGCGGGGCGCCGGGCTTTCGAGCGGCTCGGGCAGCGGCGCGCCCGACAGGCGGGTGGCGTGGAGAAAGATGCGCGCGGCGGGCGGTCCCCCGTACTCGGTGTCGCCGAGCAGCGGCGCGCCCAAGTGGGCCAGCGTGGCTCGGATCTGATGGGTTCGCCCGGTCTCGAGTTTCAGCTCGACCAACGCGCGCTCGCCCCGCCGTTCCAGCACTCGCACGTGGGTGACGGCACGCTGTCCGCCACGCGACACGATCTGCGTCTTGCCCTGGCGGTGCTCGAGCGAGAGTTCGACGCGCCCGTCACGCAGACGGCGCCCACGCTCGACGAGAACGACGGCATGATAGATCCGCTCGAGCGCGTGCTGCTCGGTCGCGCGAGCCACGTCGGCGTTGCGGGCCTCGTCGGTCACGAACAGCAGGAGGCCGCTGGTTCCCTGGTCGAGGCGGCTGTGCACGCCCAGGTAGTCGGAGCGTCCCTGCGTGCGCAGCCACGCGCCCACCCGCTCGACCACGCTGTGTTCGAGCGATTCGTCGCCGCCGTGCACCGGCATGCCGATGGGCTTGTCGACGACCAACAGGCCGTCACGATCGAGACAAACGCGTTCGGCGCGCCACGGGGACAGCGGGGGTGCTGCCTCGGGCGCGCCGATCATCGGTGTCTACGGGGTAAGAGAGTCGGGGCGAGGTCTCAGGAGACCTTGCCGCCGTTCTTCTTCTTGATGGCGCCGCGGACGATGACGAGCGTCTCCTTGTGGCCGGGGACGCCGCCACGGACGAGGACCAGGTTGTCCTCGGGGATGACGCGGATGACCTTCTGGCTCAGCACGCTGGAGGTCTTGTTGCCCATCTGACCAGGCATCTTGCGACCGGGCAGAACGCGACCGGGGGTCATGTTCGTACCGACCGAACCACCGTGACGACGGTACTCGTGGGTACCGTGGCTGCCGGGCGAACCGGCGAAATTGTGGCGCTTCATCACGCCCTGGAAGCCCTTGCCCTTGCTGGTCGACTGGACGTCGACGAACTGACCGACCTGGAAGATCGAGTCGAGGGCGAGCTGGCTGCCGATCTCGACGGCGGCGGCCTCCTCGGCGGTGCAGCGGAGCTCACGCAGCTCGCGCTTGGGGCTCACGCCAGCCTTGGCGTAGAAGCCAGCGAGCGGCTTGTTGGTGTGCTTGGCCTTGCGCTCGCCGATACCGACGACGATGGCGTCGTAGCCATCCTTCTCTTGCGTGCGCTTGGCGACGACGGTCGCGGCAGCCTCGATGACGGTCACGGGGACGACGGTGCCGTCCTCTTCGATGACCTGGCTCATGCCAATCTTGCGACCGATCACACCGGGATTCTTGTTCATGTTCTGACTCCTGATTGGCTGGCCCGTGTTCGCTGCGCTCGGCTGGCACCATGCCAACCCAGCGAAGCCCGGCGGGGCAGCTTCGAGGGGGTGTCCCGGTTACCCGGGCCACGAAGGGAGGCGGGGAGTAGCGCCCTGGTCCCCCCCCGTCAAGCGGACCGGCCCGGGGGAATGGCACCTGAAGTCGGGCCCAACTCAAACCTGGGAGGGGGCCCAACTCAACCTGGGAGGGGCCACCGGCGGCCCCCCCGACCTCGACCGGGGGGATCGGAGGGCCCCGACCGGGGGGGCCCTGGGCCCGACCTCGACCCGGGGTCACCCGAAATCAACCTGGGAGAGGCGGTTATTCGGCTGCGAAGGCCTCGAGGGGGAGCAGCTGGTTCATGACATCACGCGCCGAGTAAGAGTCGCGGTCGCCGGCGAGCTGCGCCACCACCTCCACCAGACCCTCGCCTGCCGTGAGCAGGGGAAGTTCGTCCTCGCCGGCCCGACGCTGCCCCAGCCCCACCGTCGCCAGCAGGCAGTTGCACAGGCACATCTTGTTGGCGGTCGCCTCCAGGGTGCCCCCCTTCTTCAGGTAGGTGTCCACCGGCTCACCCGGGCAGCGGTAGCCAAGCTGGCCGCGCTCGTCGACGTAGGCCTGACGCAGGTAGCCGAGATCGCACACGCGGTCGCGGTTGCGCAGCTGCTCGACTTCATTGGGTCGCGTTGCGTCCACCGCGATCTTGAATGGGTAGCCCGTGGGCGACGCCTCGAAGTCCGTCTCGACCCGCAAGGTGCCGTCGCGGCAGCCGGCGATGACGCGCTGCTTGATCTCGGCCGTGATGCCCGACTCGTCGCAGTAGGCGAACGCCGTTCCCACCTGCACGCCGCGCGCGCCGGATGCCCATGCCTGCCTCAGCTTCTCCGGCGTGGCGTATCCGCCAGCCAGCCAGAAGGGCATGCCGAGCTCACGGAGCGCACCGAGATCGGCCTCGTCCGCAGGGCCCCACGGCGAAGCGGCATCGACTTCCGCGGCGGGCCCCTTCTTCTTGCGGGGCGGCGCGTTGTGGCCGCCGGCCACGTGGCTCTCGATCACGAATCCATCCACGCGACCGCTGGCCTTCTTGTGCAGGGTCTTGGCCAGCACGTGCGACGAGACGATGGCGAGGAACGCCGGGCGCCTGAGCTCCCCGAGTTCCGGCGCCTCGGGTTCCCCCCCGGTCGCGTCCTCTTGCCGACATCGAGCGATGAACTCGGCAGGAGCAAAGCGTGAGAGGTAGGCGGCCCCTCCGTCGGCACCTTCGACCTGTAGTTTGATCTCGGCAGGCTCGAGCCGAGCGAAGGCATCCAACACGCCGGGGATGGCCGAAGGAATACCGGCTCCCATCAGTACGGCGTCGACGTCCGCGAGCATGGCGCCGAACAAGGTCGGCAGCGTCGGCAGCTGGATCTTCTCCAGCAGGTTCATACCGATTCGACCCGTGTGGTTCAGCTTGGCCAGGTACACCTCGACGAAGCCGGAAACGACGAAGGCCGCCTCGCGGTGAAACTTGATGCGCTCACTCGGCAGCGTGAGCAGCCGCAGCGGGCGCTCCTGCGCGACGCCGCTCGGTACGAAATAGGTCTCCTCGATGCGCCGCGCGACGGCGCGCCAGGGGAAGGCATCGAGCGCGCGGCGAACGTGCCCACCCGGATCACCGAGCTGAAGACGGCGCACCATCACGGTGTCGATGGCAGTACCGGAGACCACACCGAGACCGCCCAGTTGAGCGACTGCGGATGCGAGACGGAAGTCGGAAACACCGATGCCCATCCCACCCTGGATGATGAAAGGAAGCTCCTCTGCGGAACTCATGGCGAACCTCTCTCGGCGCAATTGGGAGCGCCGGAATGCTCGAGACGAAATGTCGGGAGCGCTTGTAACGTGGGCGCCACTATGCGCGTCCCCCACCACTGAACGCACGCGAACCGAACCACCATGACGGGATCATGACCCGCGTCACGATGCGATTTGCGCAGAAGTTGCGCAGCGCACTCCAGTACTCACGGAACACGCAATGCTTGCGCAGCATCGACGCATTCCGATTCACTGCGACGAGAAAACGATCTCTGCGCCTTCACTCTACGCAGAGCCGCATCGAACTGACTCGCGTGAAGCGAATGCGGTGAGCGCGACTGAATGCGCGCGAGTGAACGCATGCGTGGGTGAGTGCGAGTCATGTCGAACGAAGCAACCGTTGAGGGCGAGTGCATCGAGGCCATGCGCGACTCAATGCGCGCGACTGAATGCGCGCGACTGAATGACGTCGAACGAATCGATCGGTAGCAACCGAGAGAAGCGACCCTCGTGAGCGCAACTCAATCGGCACCGAAGAGGTCGAGCGAATCGCCCGTGAGTGCGACCGAGTGACGTCGAGAGAAATCGGCACCGGTGCGGGCGACCGCATGGGGTCGAACCACCCCGAACGGAGGCGACCCACCACCCCGAACGACGGCCGGCCGCCACCAGTCCGCCACCGGCCGCCAGCTACCCGAGAGCCGCCCGCCGACCCCGAAATCAACCTGGGAGGGGTTCTGGGGCGTTCGGGAAAGGGTCCCGTGTTTCCGTGATGGGTCTAGGAGTAGTCGGATGTGTTTCGCTGCTCTGAAGACAAAAAATTGAATCTCATTAGGAAGAAATTCACACCTCGTTTGTCGATCCTCCACACGAACGGTCCGTTCGATGGCAGTCTGGTGACTTCGTTCGTCCGGCCGCCCCAACGGCCGGACCCACCTCACCCCACACCCCAGCCACCCGGCCCCCCCCAGGAGGTTCCCCCCATGTCGCGACAC
>DATIDO010000775.1:0-8299 GCA_035456245.1 Polyangiaceae bacterium | reverse complement strand
CGTCGAGCGGTTGGGCCCCACGTACGGCAGGTGGGCTCACTGGATCGGCGAGGGAGAGGCCACCGAGAACACCGGTCCGGTCCCTCCGTCCGCCTGAGACCAGCTGTTCCGGTCCGTGCGGGTCAGGTTCCTGTCAAAGCCGGGCCCGCCAAGCCGGCCTGCCCAGCCGCCTACCGAGGCGGTCCGCGCGGGTCGGCCGAGCCGGTCGTGGCCCCTCCGGTCCCGGCCGCGCCGGCAAACCTGGAATGTTGCAGGCTTTCCCGTTCGTTCGGGGGTGACTGAGCGGATTGACAGCCGTTCGAGCGCCACGCTACACCCGGCCGGCCACCCCGCGATCCCAGGCCTTCGAGCCATTGGCTCGACCGCCGCCCAACATGAGGGAAACCCAGAGCTGGGGAGCCCGATTCGGGAACCGAGGGGAGCCCCCCGTCGACAGCACTCGTCGACGGGGAGAAAGTCAGCGAGCCAACAGCCGAGCGAGCTCCGATGCTCCAGACCTACCTACCACTCCTCTTTTTGTTCGTGGTCGCCCTCGGGATCGGCGCCTTCAAGTTTTTCTTGGGGCACTTCCTGAATCGCAAGGCTCCCAACGCCGAGCAGGCCCAGCCCTACGAGTGCGGTAACGACTCGACTGGCGCGCGCGGCATCAAGCTCGACGTGAAGTTCTACCTCACGGCCATCCTGTTCGTCGTTTTCGACATCGAGGTCGTGTTCATTTACCCCTGGGCCGCGCTGTTCAAGCAGCTCGGTTGGACCGGCTTCGCGACCATGAGCGCCTTCATTGCGGCTCTCGGCGTTGCGCTGGCCTATTGCTGGAAGAAGGGAGCTCTGGAATGGGAGAGCTGAACCATCCGACGGGGACCGCGGTCCTCGAGGCAGGCGAGGGCGCAGCCTTCGCCACCACGCGCTTGAAGGACATGCTGTCCTGGGCGCAGAAATACTCGCTGTTCATGTACCCCTTCGTGACCGCCTGTTGCGGCATGGAGTTCATGAGCGTGTCGGGCCCGCGCTTCGACTTCTCGCGCTTCGGCTCGGAGGCCCCGCGCTTCTCGCCGCGCCAGAGCGATCTGCTCTGGGTGGTGGGCACCATCACGCAGCGCCAAGCGCCCGTGCTCAAGCGCATCTACGAGCAGATGCTCGATCCCAAGTACGTGCTGGCCTTCGGCACCTGCGCGTCGAGCGGCGGCTTCTACGACAACTACGCCTGCGTGGCGGGCATCGACAAGATCATCCCCTGCGACGTCTACGTGCCGGGCTGTCCGCCCCGCCCCGAAGGCGTGCTCGATGGCCTGATGCTGCTGCAGGACAAGATCCAGAGCGGCGATCGTACGCGGCCCGGCATCGTGAAGCCGCGTCGTGATCCGGCGACGAACCAGTCGATGGGTGTCGTGACCCTCCGCCGCAACAAGGACGCCGAGAGCTGAGGCTCTCGCTTCCAGAGGACTAGAATCGAATGTCCAAAGCTCTTCTCGATTGGGTGGTCGCCGAGTTCTCGGCCGACGTTCTCGGCACCCACGCGCAGCATGGTGACGAAACCGTCGTCTTGCGCCCCGAGGCTTGGTTCAAGGTGCACCAGTTCCTGCGCGAGGACGCGCGCGCGTCGATCGACATGTTGGTCGACTTGACCGCTGTCGATTACCCCGACCGCGAGCCGCGCTTCGAGATCGTTTCGCACCTGATGTCGCTCTCCAAGGGCCACCGCCTGCGTCTGAAGACTCAGGTGGGGGACGCCGAGGGTGAGCTGGCCGAGGTGGGAAGCCTCACGGCTCTGTGGGCCAGCGCCAACTGGCTCGAGCGCGAGTGCTACGACATGTTCGGCGTCCGCTTCGTCGGCCACCCGGATCTGCGTCGCATCCTGCTCTACCCGGAGTTCGAGGGTCACCCCCTGCGCAAGGACTACCCGGCCGACAAGATTCAGCCGCTCGTCCCTTTCCGCGAAGTCAGCGGCATCGAGAAGGTCGCCCCGTTCGGTCCGGACGAGGGCATGAGCTTCGGCCGTCAGACGCACGATCGTCATCGAGACGACAACTGAGATCCCGCGGCGCAGTCAGCTGCGCCGCCCCGCGCCGATTCGAGTCGAGCGCAGCACTGGTGGGCGGTCGAGCCCCGTGCTCCTAGAGTCGAGCCAGAGTCGATAGAGCCCAAGAGAGAGCCGAGAGACGATTCGATGGAACCCCTGGATGTAGAACTGGACGAGGCAGAGGTCGAGCTTCCGACCGAACCCATGCTCGTCAACGTCGGGCCCTCGCACCCTGCCATGCACGGCACGGTGCGCTGCGTCATGGAGCTGTCGGGCGAGTCGATCAGCCGGGTCGACGTGCAGGTCGGTTACCTGCACCGCGGCTTCGAGAAGATGTGCGAGCGCGGCACCTGGAGTCAGGTCTACCCGTACGTCGACCGCTGCAACTACGTCTCGCCCATGCTCAACAACGTGGGCTTCTCGCTGGCTTGCGAGAAGATGCTGGGCATCGAGGTGCCCGAGCGTTGTCAGTGGTACCGCATGGCGCTCGGCGAGCTGGCTCGCATCTCCGACCACCTGACCTGTGACGGCGCCATGGCCATGGAGCTGGGTGCGTTCACCCCGTTCCTGTGGATGGTCAAGGCCCGCGACATGATCTGGGACATCATGGAGGAGGAGACGGGCGCTCGCCTCACGCACTCCTTCGGTCGCGTGGGCGGCATGGCCAAGCCTCCGACCGAAAACTTCAAGGAGCACTCGCTCGCCGTCGTCGAGCAGGTCCTGAAGATCGTCGCCGAGTCGGAGCGCCTGGTGTTGGGTAACCGCATCTTCCTCGACCGCCTGGAGGGCATCGGCAAGATCAGCGCCGCCGACGCCATCTCGCTCGGTTGGACGGGGCCCTGTCTGCGTGCGGCCGGCGTCCCCTACGACGTCCGTCGTGCTCACCCCTACCTGAAGTACTCGGAGGTCGAGTTCGACGTGCCCGTCGGCACCCAGTCGGACTGTCTCGACCGCTTCTTGATCCGCTTCGAAGAGATCAAGCAGAGCGCCCGCATCGTCCGCCAGTGCGTGGAGCGCATGGCCGATAGCGGCCCGATCAGCGTGGAGGATCCGCGCGTGATCCTTCCGCCCAAGGAGGAGGTCTACTCGACCATCGAGGCGACCATCCAGCACTTCAAGATCGTGATGGAAGGCCTGAAGATCCCGGCTGGCGAGGTCTACTCGTACACCGAGGGTGGCAACGGCGAGCTGGGCTTCTACCTGGTGAGCGACGGCAGCGGCACGCCTTACCGCGTGCGCATCCGTCCCCCCTGCTTCCTGGTCACCGGCGGCCTGGAGAAGATCATCACGGGCCAGATGATGGCCGACGTGGTGCCCTGCTTCGGCTCACTCAACATGATCGGCGGTGAGTGCGACCGCTGAGGTCTCGCACCGCGCCATTCCGCACAGCTTCGTTCCGCATCGAGTAGTACAGGACAGAAGAGCAATGCCGACCTTCAAGCTCGACGAGCAGGTTATCGAATACCAGCCGGGTGACACGATCATCCAGGCTGCGCATCGAGCCGGCGTGGACATTCCGCACTACTGCTGGCATCCGGGCCTCAGTGTCGCGGCCAACTGCCGCATGTGCCTGGTGGAGATCATGCCTCCGCCCGGTCGTCCGTCCATCCAGCTGGACGTACTGCGCTTCGACGAGGCCAAGGGCGACTACGTCAAGGCCAAGAAGCCCAAGCTCCAGCCCGCTTGCCAGCAGGGCGTGAGCGAGAACATGGAGGTCAAGAGCCAGAGCTCCGAGCACGTCCGCGAGGCGCGTTCGGCGGTGCAGGAGTTCCTGCTGCTCAACCATCCCGTCGACTGCCCCATCTGCGACCAGGCAGGCGAGTGCCGCCTGCAGGACTACTGGCTGGAGCATTCCGGCAAGAAGAAGCGGATGAAGGACGAGATCGTCCACAAGCCGAAGGCCGTCGATTTCGGCCCCACCATCGTTTACGACGCCGAGCGCTGCATCGTCTGCACGCGCTGCGTGCGCTTCTGCGAAGAGGTCGTGAAGGATCCGGTCCTCGACAAGCGCGAGCGCGGAAACCTGGGCGAGATCGTCCTGGCCCCCGGTCGTCAGCTCGACCACGACTACACCTTGATGACCGAGTACGTGTGCCCGGTCGGCGCACTGACGGCCAAGGACTTCCGCTTCAAGGCTCGCGTCTGGTTCCTGCGCTCCGTGCGCTCGGTCTGCCAGGGCTGCGCCAGCGGTTGCAACTCGTTCACCGACTACGATCCGCGCAACCAGACCGTCTATCGCCACCGCCCGCGCGAGAACATGGCGATCAACAAGTACTGGATGTGCGACGCCGGCATGCTGGACTACCGCCGCATCCACGAGAACCGCGTGCTCGACGCACGGGTCGGTGGTCGCAAGGCCAGCGTCGATGACGCCCTGTCCGCCGCAGCCAAGGCACTCTCGCAGGCCTCGCCGGAGCAGAGCGCGCTCTTGCTCAGCGCGCTGCACTCGAACGAGGACAACTTCGCGCTCTACGAGCTGGCGAAGCAGCTCGGCATCACTCGCGTCTACTTGGCCGGCAAGCCTGCCGGTAAGGGCGACGACATCCTGCGTTCGGCCGACAAGAACCCGAACCGCGCCGGCGTGCTGGCGCTGCTCGGCGACCAGAAGCCCGGTGACTTGGCCGCGCTCGCTGCCGACATCGACGGCGGCAAGGTGACCACGGTGCTGGCCGTCGGCTCGGACATCGAAGATCCGGCTCGCGCCACCTCGCTCTCCAAGGCCAAGGTCGTGGCCCTCGTCACCCACGAAGGCCCCGTGGCCCAGCTGGGTCACGTGGTCCTGCCGGCCTCGAGCTGGGCCGAGGCCGAGGGCACCTTCGTCAACGAGAAGGGCATCAGCCAAGTCAGCGAGAAGGCGATTGCCCCCCAGGGTAACAGCCTGCCGGCTTGGACCTGGGTGATCCGTCTCGGCGAGGCGCTCGGTAAGGCGCTGCCGTTCAAGAAGGCCAAAGAAGTGAAGGCGGCGTCCAGCCAGATCAGCGCAGGAGCCTCGGCGTGAAAGACGTGATGGACTTCATTACGAGTTCGACCTTCCTGTTGCCCTTCTGGGGCTTCGTGAAGGCCCTGGCTGCCGGCATGTTCGGCCTCAACGTCGGTGTGGTGCTGACGTGGGTGGAGCGTCGTATGCGCGGCATGGTTCAGGACAGCATCGGTCCGAACCGCGCTGCCATCCCGCTGCCGGGCTTCGTGGCTGCTGGCGCGGCGACGGGTCCCGCGATCCTGTTGGCGCTGGGCGTCGGCGCGGCGGCCTACCTGAACTGGGAGGACGCACAGTTCTTCCGCGACTGGGGGATGGTCTTCCTCCAGGCCGGCATCTTCCTGGGCTGGATGACGACGGCGCTGATCGCTCGCGTGGTCGCCAAGCGAGGCGCTGCCAACGAGGCCGAGAAGGCCATCGGTGACCTGGGTGGTCCCCGCACGGTGTTCTACTTCGGTCTGCTGGCGCACGCCGCGGCCGTTCTGCTGCCCGAGCTGGCGGTCGGGCTCCGCCTGATCACCGCCGAGCAGTCGGTGCAGATGGTGTTCGGCGCCGGCGTCGCGCTGCTGATCTTCGCGCTGCTCGCCGGCGCGGGTCACGTGGGTGCCAACCTGGCCAAGGAGAAGACGGTTCGCGTCACACTGCTCGGTCTGCTCCACCCGGCAGCCGACGGTCTGAAGACCGCCTTCAAGGCCGACTTCATCCCCGAGAAGGGCGACTGGCTGCTCTTCAACCTGGCCCCTTGGATCAGCTCGTTCGCCACCATCGTGGTGATCGGCGTGGTGCCCTTCGGTCCCAGCCTGTGCTTCGGCCAGGACGCCTCGGGCGTCATCGACTTCGGTCGCTTCCAGGGCATCGAGTCGGTCGGTCATGCCTGCCGCTCGGCCAAGATGTCGCTCCAGGTCGCCGACCTGAACGTCGGCATCCTCTACTACTTCGCGCTCGGTGGCGTCGGCATCGTCGGTGCCGCGCTGGCCGGTTGGGCGAGCGACAACAAGTTCAGCTTGTTGGGTGGTCTGCGTGCGGCCAGCCAGATGATCTCCTACGAGGTCACCCTGGGCCTGACCGTCATCGGCTGCTTGATGGTCTACGGCACGGTGCGTGTCGACGAGATGGTGCTTTGGCAGGCGCAGAACAGCTGGGGCATCTTCGTCCAGCCGCTGGCCTTCTTCCTGTTCATCACGGCGGCCATCGCCGAGACCAAGCGCGTCCCCTTCGACATCCCCGAGGGTGAGAGCGAGATCGTGGCGGGCTACTTCACCGAGTACGCCGGCATGAAGTTCGCCATGTTCTTCTTCTCCGAGTTCATCTCGGTGGTGGGCTCGAGCGCGCTGATGACCTCGCTGTTCTTCGGCGGCTGGCACTTGCCGTTCTTCACGGCTCACGGCGTCCACGTGGCGCTCGGCGACACGGTGCTGTTCTCCACCCGGCTCGAGCCGTCCCTGCTGGCTCTGCTCGGCGTCCTCACCTTCATCGGCAAGACCATCGGGCTCTGCCTGCTGCAGGTGCTGATCCGCTGGACCCTGCCGCGCTTCCGCTACGACCAGCTGATGAAGTTGGGTTGGCGCAAGCTGCTGCCCGCTTCGCTCGTGAACGTGATGGTGACCGCGGTGGTCATGCTGGCCCTGCAGTCCGGCAGCGCCGAGCTGGCGAGCGGCGCGGCCTACGCGGCCCAGCTCAGCATGTTGCTGCTCGGCCTGCTCGGCCTGGCTGCTCCCATCGCCCTGGTCGTGTTCCTGGCTGCCCCGACTCAGAAGCAGCGCCTGGTCGTAAACTCCGCCGCTCGCTACGCGGCGTCGTTGGGCGGCACGCGCGAAGCCAACATGGAGGCTTGAGAGATGAGCGTCGAAATCGAAGAAATCAAGAAGCCGCTCTCGGCCGCTCTCGGTCCGCGTCAGGTCCAGGGCACGTTGCTCGAGCGTCCGGTCCGCACGGCCTCGGTGCAGAGCTACATCCCGGAGATGGTCAAGGGCATCGGCCAGACCATGGGCTACATGCTCCGCAACACCAAGGACATGGTGCTCGGGACCCGTAACGATCCGGTGCTCGAGTCAATCTCGGACGGCATCAACACCATCTCGTACCCCGAGCAGAAGCGCCCCTACCCGGAGCGTTTCCGTGGCGTTCACCGCCTCACCCAGCGTGACGACGGTTCGCCCCGTTGCGTGGCCTGCCTGTGCTGCTCCACGGCCTGCCCGGCCCAGTGCATCCACATCGAGGCCGGGGATTACTCGGGCCAGACCGGCGTCGGAGCTCACGGCGAGGGCAAGCAGACTTCGCGCGCGGGCTACGAGAAGTACCCGAAGCGCTTCGTCATCGACGAGCTGCGCTGCATCTTCTGCGGCTTCTGCGTGGAGGCCTGCCCCTGCGATGCCATCCGCATGGACACGGGCATCCACCCGTCGCCCTACGACTCGCGCGACCAGTTCATCTACGAGAAGGACCTCCTTCTCTCGATCCCCGGTCGTTTCGGTGAGCACCTCACCGAGAACCCCCGTCTCGAACCCGGCGACGAGGGACATCCCGGGGTCGACCGCGAACACCACCACTGACGGTCCCGACGCGGCGCTGCTGCGCGCCTCGCTGCGTCGATCGTCGGTGCTCCACCGCGTACGCTGCGCTCCTCCTCTCTAGCAGCGAGGCGCTCGCGACGTGCTGCGTCGGGACCTGAAGGTCGACGGGCAACCGGCCGTGCTGCTGCGCGGCCTCGCTGCGTCGATCGTCGGTGCTCACGTACCACCGCGTACGCTGCGCTCCGCCGCTTTGGGGCGCTGGAGCGCCCGCGCCTGCTGCGGCCGGTTCAGGCCGATTCGGGGGGCTCGCTGGCGCACCCCGGATGATGCGCATAGATAGCCGCCATGGAATCGGCCCAGTCTGCAGGCGCTTCGGCGGGCGTTGCCCCGGCCCAGGGAGCGTCTCGCTACGAGACCGTGATCGGCCTCGAGATCCACGCGCAGCTGCCCACGCAGAGCAAGTTGTTCTGCTCCTGCTCGACTCACTTCGGCGGTGAAGCCAACACGAACGTCTGCCCCGTGTGCCTGGGGTTGCCCGGTTCGCTGCCCGTGATCAACGAGCAGGCGGTCCGCTTCGCCGTGCGCGCGGCCTTGGCTCTCGGCTTGCAGCTGCGGGAGCGCAGCATCTTCGCGCGCAAGAACTACTTCTATCCGGACCTGCCCAAGGGCTACCAGATCAGCCAGTTCGCCGAGCCCTACAGCGAGCACGGCGCGCTCGAGTTCGAAGTGGACGGCCAGAAGAAGCGCGCCGGCATCACCCGCATCCACATGGAAGAGGACGCGGGAAAG
>DATIDO010000774.1:0-2654 GCA_035456245.1 Polyangiaceae bacterium | reverse complement strand
TGGTGGTGTAAAACGGCTCAAAGAGCTGAGGCAGGCTTTCCGGTGCAATACCGATGCCGTCATCTTTCACCTGGATCTCAAGCCGCTGAGCATCTTCCAGGGCGCGGGTCCGAATCCACAGATTGCCGCCGCGCGGCCGAGTTGGCCCACCGGGAGCTCGACGAGCGCGAGCGGGCCTACGGTTGGTTGGTCGAGGCGCTGGTTGCGCATGTCGACGACGAGCAGCTCGATCTGTTGGAGCGTTTGGCAGAGCTGGACCAGGAGCTGGTGCGCGCCGATCACGTCGTCGGTGAGGCGCTGGCGCGGGTCCACGATGGTCCGCTCGTGCGACTGCTGCTGCGTCGCCGCCACCAGTGGCGCAGCGAGAAGTTGGACGATCCCACCGGCGCTCGGGAAGATCTGAAGAAGCTCTACGACATCTCGCCGGGCGACCAGCAGGTCGCCGAGAAGTTGCAGGCCGTCTACGAAAAGGCCGCCGATCATCGCGGCTTGGTCCATTTGTTCGAGGACCAGATCTTGCGCAGCAAGGACCAGTCGCACCGCGCCGAGCTGGCGCGGCGTGTGGCGCTGATCTGGCAGGATACGCTGCACGAGCCGCGTGAGGCGGCGGACGCGTGGCGGCGCGTGCTGCGCATGAAGCCGGGCGACGACGAGGCGAAGGCGGGCCTGGAGCGGGCCAAGACGGCGCAGCGGACCGTCACGCCCGAGGAGATCGCGCGGGCCGAGTCCGAGGCCGCCGCCCGGTTGGCCGCGCAGGACGCCGAAGAGGCAGCAGCGCGGACGCGTCGTGAAGCCGAGCTGAGCGCACGCCGCCGCGCGGAGGAAGAGCGCATCAAGGGCCGCCTGGGACGGAGCGCGATAGACGACGAGGTCACCGCTCGGGATCTGCGGGACGATCCTGGAAGCGAGTCTTTCTCCGAGGATCCGACCACGATCGTGCCGAAGGCTGCGGATGCTGCGGCATCCGGCGCCGACGATTCGAGCAAGGGAGCTTCGAGCGCTGCGGCTTCGAGCGCTGCGGCCGAGTCGGAAAAGGCGAGTGATCCGACGGTGAACGGTGTGGGCGCCGCCGACGGTCTGACCCCGGTGCTCGCTGGGGCGGCGCGGGCCGAGATGGCGACTGTCGAATTGGACCGTGCCGAGCTGCTCAAGCAGGCCGCCGAATGGGACCGAGCCTCGATTGCTCCTGCCGATAGCGAGGTCACGGCAGTCACGGCGGCTGGCCTCCCCGAGACTTCGCCCGCGGCGGACGAGGACGCCGAAAGCGCTGCCGACCGCGCCGACGAAGCCGCTGAGTCGGACAGCGCCGACAGCGCCGACAGCGTCGACGAAGCGCTCTCGCCCGAGCCGAGCAGCATCGAGATCAGCTCGATCGAGGTCAGTACAGTCGAGGCCAGCGCGCCGGACGCGACCGGCGAGGAACTGGCCCCGTCGCAGCTGATTCCTCCTGTCCCCGACGCACGGGAGCAGTTGGCCAGCGAGTCCGAAGAGGTCGCGCTCGGTGATTTGTGGGACGACGATGCGCCGACCGTGAGCGACATCGACGTGCCGGTCGTCACCTCCGCTGCTGCGGTCCCCCCGCTCGCCACGGTGCGCTTCTCGACGCCGCCTCCGTTGCCTCCACGGTCGTCGTCACCGCCGCCTCTGCCTCCCCGCACGCCATCGGTGCGTCCGGCCGCGCTGCCGTTGGACCTGGCGGGAGCTGGGTCAGCCGTCAGTGAGGCTGATGCCGCCGAGTCGTCGGAGCCGCGTTCCAGCCGATCCCCGTTGGCGGCCCCCCTGGTGGCCTCTGGCTCGTCGGCACCGAGCGGTGAGGGCCCGCGCCCGTCCGTCCCACCAGGTCCGCCGCCGCGCCGACCCTCCCAAGCGCCTCCAGGTGCGGCGTCGGGCGCACAGGCACTGCCGTCCCGTCCACCTCTGCCACTGCCGCCGCCCTCGCCCGCTGCGCGCCCCTTGCCGCCCCCCGCAGGCGGGCGCTCGGCTCCGCCGCTGCCGCCGCCGGCAGGCGCCTCACGGCCGCCACTGCCCCCACTCGCGGGCGCCTCGCGCCGTCCGCCGCCTCCACCGCCCAAGAAGGGGTGACAGCAGCCGGCCCGGATTGGGCCCGTCCGGATCAGGCCAGTCGAGATCGGCCCGAGATCAGCTCGGGCCGGTCCGAATCAGCACGGGCGCCCTGGGAGTCCGACTTCCAGCGTGCCCGTGCCGTCAGCCTCGGTGTGGAGCTTCGCCCAGGCGCCGTGGAGCAGCGGTCGATTGCGCGCACCGTGGCCAATCGGCAGCCCATCGAAGACGGTGACGCCGAGCGGCCGCAGGCAGTCGAGCAGCGTCTGCTCGACGGGTACATCGAACTTCCCAGGGCTGCAGTCGGTGAAATCACCCAGGACGACCGCCTGCACCGAGCGCAAATGCCCACCCTGGGCCAGCGCCACCAGCATTCGATCGACGCGGTAGCTGGTCTCACTGACGTCCTCGAGGACGAGGATCGTACTCGGATCGAGCGCGAGGCGGCCGGCTGCTGCCTCGGCGAACAGCACGGTCAGGTTGCCGCCGAGTAGCCGGCCTTCGAGGGGCCGATTCGGAGTGGCCGGTTCGGGGATGTGGAGCGGTCGGAGCCCGGTCCAGCGCTGCTCGGGCTGCGGGGCTCGCAGCAGGGC
>DATIDO010000773.1:0-2566 GCA_035456245.1 Polyangiaceae bacterium | reverse complement strand
AACGTCCACGGCGTGTCGGGAGACTCGGCGGTGGATCTGAATCGCGCGGGCACGCCGCTGATCGAGATCGTGGGTGAGCCCGACTTGCGCTCGAGCGCCGAGGCCGTGGCGTACATGCGCGCGGTGCGAGAGATCCTGCTGTTCGTCGGCGTGAACGACGGCAACATGGAGGAGGGGAGTTTCCGCTGCGACGCCAACGTGTCGATCCGTCCTCGCGGACAAGCGGAGTTCGGTCAGCGTGTGGAGCTGAAGAACATCAACTCCTTCCGCTTCGTGCAGAAGGCCATCGAGGTCGAGGTGGCCCGTCAGGCCAAGATCATCGACGAAGGTGGCAAGGTGAAGCAGGAGACGCGTGGCTTCGACGCCGATCGGGGGCGCACCTACTCCCTGCGCTCGAAGGAAGACGCGCACGACTACCGCTACTTCCCCGATCCCGATCTGCCGCCCTTGGTGCTCTCGGCGCCTTTGATCGAAGAGGAGCGTCGTGGCTTGGCCGAGTTGCCTGGAGCCGTGCGCGCACGCTGGCAGGAAGAAGGCATCCCCGAGGCCACCGCGGTCACGCTGACGGCTCACCCCGCGATCGTTGCCTTCGTCGAGGCGGTGCATGTCCATGCGCCCGAGGTCCCTTTCAAGAAGCTCGCCAACTTCGTGCAGACGGAGGTGCTCCGCGGACTCGTCACCCACGGCCTGGAGGCGCGGTTCACGGTCTCTGCGGGTCAGGTGGCGGAGCTGCTTTCGCTCGGGGAGAGCGGCCGCATCAGCGGCAAGCAGGTCAAGGAAGTGTTCGCCGCCATCGAAAACGGCACGCGCAGCCCCGCCGAGGTGGTGGCCGAGCGCGGCATGGAAGTGGTGAGCGACTCGGGGGCGCTGGAGGCGCAGCTCCGTGAGCTGATCGACCAGAACCCCAAGCAAGCCGAGGGGTTGCGTGCCGGCAAGAAGCAGCTGGCCGGCTTCTTCGTGGGGCAGATCATGAAAGCCACGGGTGGCTCGGCGGATCCGAAGCTGGTCACCGATCTGCTGGAGAAGCTGATCGCAGGGGAGTGACCCACCGATTGGCACCCAATCGACTCTGCACCTAGATTCCCGCCGTGGCCGACTCCCTCTCCACTCCTCCCGGATCCGAAGCTTCCCCCGCTGCGCCGCGTCGGCGCGAGCGCCTCGAGGTGGAGCACCAGGACCGCAAGCCGAGCTGGCTGAAGGTGAAGGCTCCGGGCGGCGAGAACTACGCCCAGCTGAAGCAGACGCTACGCAAGCTCGATCTGTACACCGTCTGCGAAGAGGCTCGCTGCCCGAACATGGGTGAGTGCTGGTCCTCCGGCACGGCCACCGTGATGCTGCTGGGGCACACCTGCACGCGAGGCTGTCGCTTCTGCGCGGTCACGACCGGCAACCCCAGGGGCTTCGTCGATCCGCGCGAGCCCGAGCACGTCGCCAAGGCCATCGCGCAGGTGGGCCTCAAGTACGTCGTGCTCACCATGGTCGATCGCGACGATCTGCTCGACGGCGGCGCCGCGCACATGGCCAAGGCCGTGAGCAACCTGCACCGCCTGCAGCCCGACCTCTTGGTCGAGACGCTGGTCGGTGACTTCGGCGGTCGCAAGCGCGACATCGCCACGATGGTCGAGTCGGCTCCCGACGTGTTCGCGCACAACATCGAGGTGCCGCGCCGTCTGACGCCGTTCATTCGTGACGCTCGCTGCGACTACGATCTTTCGCTCGGTGTGCTGCGTCGGGCCAAAGAGCTGGCTCCGGACCGGTTCGTGAAGAGCTCGATCATGGTCGGTATGGGCGAAGCCGACGAAGAGGTGGTGGAGACCATGCGCGATCTGCGCGACGCCGGCGTCGACGTCGTGACGCTCGGGCAGTACCTGCGACCCACCCCCAAGCACGCGGCGGTCGCGCGTTTCGTGACGCCCGAGACGTTCGCGGAGTACGAGCGCGTGGGCTACGAGCTGGGCTTCCAGTTCGTGGCGTCCGGAGCGCTGGTGCGTTCGTCCTATCACGCGGCCGAGGGCTTCATCGCAGCACGCGTGCGCGGTGGTCGGGATCCCTCGCCGAAGCGCGAGGAGGGTTCGGCTACCGTCGCAAACGACGAGCCTCAGCTGATCCCCGCCAGCAGCCTGATTCGCCGCGCGCCCGCTCCGGGCGTCTGACCGGAGCTCGGCGCGAGCGGTCGTTCGCACCGTTTTTCCGTGCACATTCCGGTGCCTTCGCGGGCGGGGCTAGACTACGAACAGCGCAGATTTTGCGGTCAGCGCGGAACTGACACCAGCGTCAGCGGGGTTCCAAATGGCTCGCCTTTGACTACTCTCGGGCTCCCCGGGCCCCGGCCTGGCCAACACCACCATGAACCACCACATCGCCTCGCTCGGAAGGTACGCCGTGCAGAGAGTTCTGCGGGACGACGGGACGCTCGACCCTGCCCTCGATCCGGGACTGGGCGTCGACGAGGTGGTCCAGATCTTCGAGAACCTGGTGCTCACCCGCACCCTCGACAAGCGGCTCACTGCTTTGCAGCGACAGGGGCGCATCGGCTTCCACGTTGGTTCGTTGGGTGAGGAGGCGG
>DATIDO010000772.1:0-3980 GCA_035456245.1 Polyangiaceae bacterium | reverse complement strand
GGGTAGCGCGTATCTCCCGTCCCAAGGATTGGGTGATTCGTCGGGGAAGCATCCGGCCCGAAGGTCGTTTCATCGAGTATGTTTCACCCCGGCAAGTGATCTTCTCCGTCTACGAGCGCTTGGAGTCACCACGCGACACTTGGTCGACCGTCCTGGGTCGGTACGAAGAGGACACGAAAGCTCAAGGGGGCGAGTTCCTGGGTCCGGCTGTTCCGCATGCGGCCTTCAACGCGCCCAGTCGTGCCTACGACGTGCGGCGAGGGGTGCCGGTCGGCAAGGAGCCACTGGTGTCCTTTAGCCGTGAGTATGTAGTCCGTAGCGAGAATCGCATCCTCCTGGTGCAAATCGTGCGTCCCAGGGAGGAGTACGGCGAGGCCACCGAAGAGCTCACCCGCGTGGTGCAGAGTCTCACGGCGCTTTGAGGCGGCCCCGCCTAGCCAGCAGCCCCGAGCAAGGCAGCCCAAGCAGGGTCGTCCCGAGCAACGAGTCGCCCAGGGGCGCCCACGAAACCGGTACCCCACCGACCGGCTAGGGGATAGCCGTCGTCGCTATCTCGCGTTTGCCCCGTTGCTCCCATCGGGAGGACTCGATAGGTTCGCGCTGCTGGGGTTCGGGGGGGACCTTCGATAGCCCAGTCACCACTTCACAACACGATCCGAGGATCCGACGCCGATGGCCTACGAGTTTTACGTCACGATCGAGGGAACCCGACAGGGTGCATTCAAGGGAGAGAGCGTGCGTGAGGCACACAGCAGCAAAGTTGCTGGACTGTCCTACGCACACGAGATCACGTCGCCTCGCGACATCGCTACCGGTCAGGCCAGCGGTAAGCGTCAGCACGGGGCCATCACCATCACCAAGGAATGGGGGGCTTCGAGTCCTCAGCTGTTCCAGGCATTGGTGACCAACGAGGTCCTCAAGTCGGTACTCTTCGAGTTCATCCACACGACCCCCGATGGCCTCGAAGAGGTCTACCACACGGTCAAGATCGTCAACGCGACGGTCAGCCGCATCAAGCAGATGACGGGTGCGGGCGAGAGTTCGAACACCGCCAAGACGTCCGCCACCTACGACACCCACGAACTGGAAGAGGTGTCCTTCACCTATCAGCGCATCGAGGTGGAGAACAAGCCTGGTCAGACGTCCGCGGACGACGACTGGACCAAGTGATTCGAGCTGGGTGGGCGAATAGGAGGAGAGCGGGCCGATGAGCAAGGGGCACTCTCTGCTCACGCGAATTCGCAAACCCCAGTACGCTGTCGCGCGTCGGTCCATTTCGGATGTCGAGACGCGAGACAGCGTACTCGCTCACCTTCGGGTGATCTGCGAGACGCGAGCCGGGACGATGTTGAGCTGTCCGGACTACGGCACTGCCACGGTCAGTGAGATGGTTCACGCGTTCCCGGACGCGATCGCCGAGATGGCCCAGGCCATCCGCACCACCATTCAGAAACACGAACCGCGTCTGACCAACGTGAAGATCACGCACGTTCCCGCTGCGGACCTGACGCTGCGCTACGAGATCTCGGCGTACTTGGTGGGCGATGGCGCCAAGGTGCCGGTTCAGTTCGAAACCAGCCTCGACGAATCGCGCAGGCTGACCGTACGCTGACGAGCCGCTGTGCCATTCAACAAATATTTCCAGGACGAGCTGGCGTACCTGCGCGAGATGGGGCGAGAGTTCTCGCAGTCCTATCCTGCCTTGGCGCCGATGCTGGCGGACCGCGGTGGCGACCCGGACGTCGAACGCCTACTGGAGGGGTTCGCCTTTCTGACTGGCCGCATTCGCGAGAAGTTGGACGACGAGCTGCCGGAGCTGATGCTGAGCGTGGCGCAGCTGATGTTCCCCCAACTGGTGCGCCCACTACCGGCGACCTCGGTGCTCGAGTTCCTGCCACTGCCGAACGCCTTGCGTGAGAGCAAGCTGGTGAGGCGAGGGACCGAAGTGCAGAGCGTCCCGGTCGATGGCACGCGCTGTCGCTTCCGCACTTCGGCAGACTGCTTCCTCGCTCCGCTCTCGATCTCTCGTGTCGCGTTGCAGGACATCCCCGGTGGCCGACAAGAGCTGCAGATTGACCTGTCGATCCTACAGCAAGGCGACCCGACGCGGACGCTTCCGCCCCACTTGGATCTGCATTTCTCGGGTGAGACTCGTGACGGTCTGACGCTGCTGGCGCACGTCGTGTCGCAGGCCAGCGGCGTGACACTGCACGACCCGTCGCAAGGCCCGAGCGCTCGGCGTGTGAACCTGCCCAAGGAGCAGCTGATCGCACGTGGCTTCGACGAGGACGAGGCCTTGTTGCCCGCGGTGGCCACTGCCTTCCCAGGCTTCCGGCTGCTCCAGGAGTACTACGTGCTGCCTGCCAAGTTCGCCTTCTTGCGCATCACGGATCTTCACCGTGTGGCCGAACTCGGTGAGCCCAGCAAGCTGTCGATCTCGATTCAGCTCGAGCAACGCATAACGGGCGTACGAGCGCTGACGACCGAGCAGTTGAGGTTGCACTGCGTCCCCATCGTCAACGTCTTCGAAACCACGGCGGAGCCCATCCGTGTGAGTCGACAGCGTGAGCGCTATCTGGTCCGCCCCGCCGGGCTTCCGCCCGGTCAGGGCGACGTGTACGGAATCGAGCGGGTCCAGACGGTCGCGCGAGGTGGGGAGCGGGTCGAGATCCCTTCGTTCCTCTCCTTCGAGCACGCGGCCGAGATGGAGAACCGTTCACGCGTCTTCTACGTCGAGCACCGTAGGCCCACTGTCGTAGGGGAGGGGGCGGACACGATGTTGTCACTGGGCACCGCGGAGGACTCGGGCGTGATCGCCGACGCGGAGGTGCTCTCGGTCGATCTTCTGGCCACCAACGGCCAGCTGGCCAATGCCTTGCGCGCCGGAGAAATCACCGAGCCGACGCCGTCCTCACCCCCCTTCGCCAAGTTCCGCAATCTGGCGGCGGCTACGACCCACGTCCCCCCGCCGCTGGGACACGATTTGAAGTGGCGCGCGATGGCCCACACAGCCATGAATCTGCGCGCACTCACCGAGCCCGAGGTGCTGCGCACCACGCTGGCTGTCTACAACCTGCAGGCACTCATCGATCGGCAGGCAGCCCGAGCAAACGAGCTGCGGGTGTTGGCGATTCGCGAAGTCAACGTACGACCGGGCGAGAAGCTGTATCAAGGGGCCTCGGTGCGTGGCGTCGACATCGACGTCTTGCTCGACGAGTCCGGCTTCTCCGGTGATGGTGACCTCTTCCTGTTCGGAGCGGTGCTGGAGCGGCTGTTTGCCGAGTACGTCTCGATCAATTCGTTCTCGCGTACGCGTGTGCGCGGGAGCACGACCAACTTGGAGTATCGGTGGCCGGCGCGGAGCGGAAACCAGACCTTGCTCTGATCCAGGAGATCGCGGAGGGCGGTAGTCGCTACGAGTTTTTCGCGGCGGTGAACCTCCTGCATCGCCTGCGCCAGGGAGGCGTGCCTGTTGGCGGGTTGGGCCCCGTGCGGGACGAGCCCATTCGCTTTCGCCATGCGACGTCGCTGACATTCCACGCCAGTGACGTGGAGGCGATCGAGAGCACGGACCAGAAGGTCATCCTGACGTCGACGTTCTTGGGGCTGTATGGCACCGCCTCGCCCCTGGCGGTGCACTTCTCCGAGGACGTGATCAGCGCAGAACAGAGCGACGAGCACTCGCTGCGCGAGTTCTACGATCTGTTTCATCATCGCTTGCTCAGCCTGTTCTATGGGGCCTGGAAGAAGTACCGGCTACATTCCGGCTTTCGTCTGGCCGGCGATGATCCCACCACCAAACGCCTGCTGTGCTTCGTTGGAGTAGACGGGCATGGGGCGCACGCCGAGAGCGGCCTCTCGCGCTTGGAACTCTTGGAGTTGGCTCCCCTGTTGTCCATGCGCGCCCGTCCACCGCGGGTGCTGCAGCTGGCGCTGCAGCGAGTGTTCCCGGGCGTGATCGCTCGCATCGAGCCCTTCAT
>DATIDO010000771.1:0-5737 GCA_035456245.1 Polyangiaceae bacterium | reverse complement strand
GGGCTCGCGGGAGTGAGCGAGCCTCGACCGAGCGCGTCGGCCCGCTGCCCGTGTGACTGTCGCCCGAGTTCACCGCCTCGGGAGTGCTTCATGAAGTGCGCACTTCGCAGCGTTCTCCGTGACGCGCCCAGCGAGCTGCTTGGCCCACGTCGATGAGACAGCGACGGGACGGAGGCGCGAATCGTGGTGAATCGTCGCGAAACGGCGCGAACGCGAACGCCTCAGTCGGTCGGAGCCAACAGCGGACGCAGTTGCTCGATGACGCGCGCGTGGAGTTCGGGAGCGGCAGCCACGATGCCACGGTCATTTTTCAGCTCGGCTGCGCGATAGTCGAGGCGCACGCCGTGCGCGTCGGTGTAGGTGCCGCCGGCTGCCCGCACGATGGCCTCGGGAGCGCAGCTGTCCCAGCGGCAACCTGCCTGCTCGGGGGCCAGGTAGACGTCGGCGGCGCCCCGCACCACGGCGGCGCCTTTCAGGCCGGCGCTGCCGATCGGCAAAATCTCTCGACCACCGACGGCCGTGAGTGCGCGCTCCAGGAGCGAGCTGCGGTGGGAACGCGAGGAGACGATCCGAGCTTCGCTGAGCTCGGGCGGCACACCGAGGCGCAGGGGGTGGCGCACGCCTTCACTGTCGATCTCGAAAGCGCCGCGACCCACCTCGCCGTACCAGCGTTGGCCGAGCGCAGGAGCGTGCAGCACGCCGTGAGTCGGCGAGTCGCCGTCCAAGAGTCCGATCATGATCACGAACTCGCCGTTGCGAGCCACGAACTCACGAGTGCCGTCGACCGGATCGACGAAGAAGACTCGCTCCGAAGAGCGGAAGTGCGCCCAGTCGCCTTCGGGGCTCTCTTCGGCGACGACCGGGATGCCCGGGTACAGCTCGGCGAGGCGACGGCAGATCAGGTCGTTGGCGCGTCGATCGGCCTCGGTCACCGGATCTTCGGGTGCCTTGAAGTCGACATCGAAGGGCCGCGAGTAGACGCTCATCACCTCGACGGCGGCCTCGGCGGCGATTTGCAGTAGGTTCTCGATCAACTCGCTCATGACGGACCGGCCAGCGGTTAGCGTGGGATGCCCAAGTGGGAAAGACGACCTTCGAGGCCGGACAACTTCTGCTCTGGAAAGTACGGGCGCTCGGGCTGGGCGTCACGAACCAATTGATCGAGCTGGGCGGTCGAGTGCGGGCCGATGACAGCCGCGCTGACCACGTCGGGTGTCAGCGCAAAGCGCAGGGCGGCGGCGCGCAAGCTGGGGACCTCACCGGAGACGAGTGGTCGCAGGGCATCCAGGTGCCGCAAGCGGGCCCGCAGGGTGCTGCCAGGCCATCGTTCTGCCCGGTGATCGCCGAAGCCGAACGTCTGCCCGTGCGTCCAACGGCCGGTCAGGAGGCCATAGGCCAGCACGCTGTGGACGAGCAGTCCCTGTCCTTCCGTCTCCAGCCGGCGCGAGAGCGCGCGCAGCAGGCCGACTTCGAGCAGGTTGTAGCTGATGCTGAGGAGCGGGGCGCCGGCGTCGAGGCTGGCCTGCGCCACCTCCAAGCTTCCGGCGCTCACGCCCCAGCTGGCGATCCGGCCGGCGGCCCGCAGCTCTTCGAGGTAGCCAGTGGCCTCCCCGGCCTGCAGCGCGCGCAGCGAAGGATTGTGCAGGAGCGCCACGACACGCGCGCCGCTGCCCAGCCGCTCCAGGGAGGCGTCCGCGGTACGGGCCAGGAAGTCGCGACCGAAATCCTTGCGTGGAGGCCTCGGCTCCCGATCGGTGCCCCATTTGGTGAAGACGAGCGCCCCCGGTTGCGCGGCGAGCACCTCACCCAGCCAGCTCTCCACCTTGCCGCGCGCGTAGCTGCTGGCCGTCTCGAAGCTGGTGATGCCGAGCGCCACGGCGCGCTCGAGCACGGCCCGCGCCTCTTCCTCGGAGACGGGCCCGTAGGCCTCGCCCGAGAGGCCCCAGGTGCCCAGGCACAGCTCGCTCGAGCGCAGGCCGCTGCTTCCCAGGGATCGCTCTCGCATCGCGGCCCCGCATAGCATAAACCGCCGCCCCCATGGCGAACGATCCCTACGCCCACGCGCCACGGCTGCCCGAGGGTCCCGTCGATCCTCGGGAGCTGTTCCATCCGCCGACCGCCGGCGTGGGGCCGGCCCCCGTCGCCGATCCCGCCGCCCCGGTCGAGCTCGAGATTGGTCCCGGGCGGGGCTGGTTCACCTTCGAGCGGATCGACGCCGATCCCCAGGTGCGGGTGGTGGGCCTGGAGGTCAAGCGCAAGTGGGCGACGATCGTCGACGAGCGCCTGGCCAAGCGAGGCTACGGGCATCGGGGCCGCGTGTTCGCCGAGGACGTGAAGCAGGCGCTGCCGCGCTTCGCCACGGCCAGCGTGGCCAAGGCCTACCTGCACTTTCCCGATCCTTGGTGGAAGAAGCGGCACGAGAAGCGGCTGGTGCTCGGTCCCGACCTCTTGGTCGTGCTGTCGCGCGTGTTGATCCCGGGCGGCGAGCTGCTGATCCAGACCGACGTGGAGTCGCGCGGCGAGCAGTACGAGGCGGTGGTCGCCGGCTGTTCGGCCTTCGAGGCCTGGGAGACGAGCCCGCGTGTGGAGGACCACCCGCACGTCGCGCGCTCGCCGCGGGAGCGCAAGGCCATGGAGGACGGGCTGCCCATCGTGCGCCTGCGCTATCGCTGCCGCGGGCCCGTGGACTCGGCCGTTTGAAAGTCGCGCCGGCCGATGCGAGCATCCGGCCCATGCGTGTTCGGGCCTGGGTTGCGATGTTCGCCTGTCTGGGTGCGTTGGCCTGCCAGACCTATCGCGATCAACTCTCGCGCAGCCAGGGCTACTACGAGCAGAACCAGTACGAGCTCGCGTTGGCCGTACTGCGCAACCTCGAGCGCGATCAGGACTCGCTCGATCCGGCCGAGCGGGTCCGTTACTGCTACCTGCGCGGGATGACCGATTACCGGCTCCAGTACCGCGCCGACGCTCGCTACTGGCTCGGGCTCTCGCGCGCGGCCGAGGCGGAGGCGAAGGGCGCGCTCGGCAGTGACGAACTGGCTCGTCTCGACAACGCCCTCACCGAGCTGAACAAGTCGGTTTACGGCGCTCCGAAGGGGTCGGAGGGCGCCTCCGCGGACGAGGTTCAGCGCTGTCAGTGGAGCAGCGAGTGCAACCAGAATCAGATCTGCGAGTCCGGCCACTGCGTCTCGATCCAGTGAGTCGTTTCCCTGGCGTCGCCGTGCGCCTCGGTGCGGCGCTGCTCGTCGGTGCCAGCGCGCTCGGCTGCGCGGGTGCGTCTGCGCAGGGGTCTGCGCAGGGGGCGAGTCCGAAGGGTGGCGGCGATGGGACTGCGGGTCCCGAGCCGATCGTCAGCCCGGTGGTGGTGGTCGGCCCGGACGGCGTAGCCGACACGGTCGAGCTGCTCGGCCGTGCCGATGCCGAATTGGCCGCTGAGCGCTATGCCGAGGCTGCGCGGTTGTACCAGCGGGTCGTGGATCACGAGCGCGACGCGACGCGTCGGCGCGCGGCTTGGTTGGGCCTCGGTACGGCGCGTGATCTGGGCGGCGATCCAGCCGGCGCGCTGGACGGCTACCAGCGCTTCTTGGACGCGGGCGCGGCCGGTGACGAGCGCGCGCGGATACAGGTGCGGACCGTGCGCTTGCTGCTCTTCGTCGAGCGCTACCAAGAGGCGCGCGCGCGCTCGCTCGAGGTGTCGATGGACGGGCGTGCGCCGCTCGAGCGGGTGGCGCTGAGCACGGCCCGAGCCTGGGGCGTACTGGCGCGCGACTCGAGCGAGGAGGCCGAGCGGGCAGCCGAGCGCGATCTGGCTCGCGCGGCCGACGAACTGGAGAGCTTGGGCGCGCTCTATGCCGAGCGACCGCCGCTCGACGTAGCTGCCTGGTCGCTCGCACGTGGGCAGCTCCTGGAACGTCGCGCCGCGCGCATCGTCTTCGACCCGCTGCCCGGCGACTTCGCCGCCACCCTGGAGCGACGCTGCCAGGCCCTGCTCGACGCGCAGAGCGCCTACTCGGACGCCATGCGCTCCCAAAGCGCTCACTATTCAGCCCTGGCCGGGGTGCGCGTGGCCGCGCTCTACCAGCAGCTGCACCACGATCTGTTGGCCATGCCGCCGCCAGCGGCCGTGGACACCCAGGAGCGTCGAGCGTTGTTCGAGGCCAGCCTGCGCCTGCGCTACGCCGTGCTGCTGGAGAAGGCGGGCACGCTACTTCGGCACACCGTGCAGATGGTGGAGCGCACGGGCGAGGGCTTGGAATCGGCCGAGCGCGCGCGTGCCGCCCTCGGCGAGCTGGAGGCTGCCGAACGAGCCGAGCAGCAGGCGCTGGCGGCGCAGCCGTACTCGCGCGCCCAACTGGAGCAGGCGCTGCGGGACCTGAGCGAACGTAGCCGCCGACCGTGAGGGCCCATTGAGTGGTCGGACCCCCGTTGGCGCACCACGCACATGCTCCGGGGCTCGGCTCGGGAGCGCCTTTGGGGCCCCGAAGGCCGGCTGGCGGGGAGTCGAGGCCCCGACCCCACCCCAAAAGCCGTCGGTCGCCGGGCCGGCTCGAAGCAAATAACGAGCCGCTTCGGTGACTTCGAATGCAAAGAGCTTGACTCGACCCGGGGTCGAGGATACGCCTCGCCTCCCATCGTCGGTGACCTCGCCTGAAAGTCCGATGGCTCTGAATTTTCGCGTGAAAATCGCGAAGGAAGGGGCCCGAGGAAAACGAGGTCTCCGAATCCGGGCTTCCGGTGTGAACCGGTCGATTCGGAAACTCTGTAACCACCCTGACCATTTGTCCAGGGTGGTTTTCACTCCCCGGCGCCAGCCGGTCCCCCTTCTCCCCGTGCTTCACCCAACGACTCTCTCCAGTGTCGAAGGTTCGCGACCCCAGCGGTTCGCGGGCACGGTCGAGGTCTGTTCGGACTCCGCTGGTGTAGCTCAATTGGTAGAGCACCGGTTTTGTAAACCGAAGGTTAGGGGTTCGAGTCCCCTCTCCAGCTCTGTGCTTGTTGGCGCGCGTAAGACGCGCGCTGCCTCCGGCGGTGGGCTCATGGGCGCGCGGACGGCGCGTGCTGCCGCCGGCGGTGAGCTCATGGGCGCGCGTGGGACGCGCGGTGTGGCAGAGAATGAGATTTTGCGTGCCGCAGCGGCACGTCGGTTCGTTTCGGAGGGTTGCCCGAGTGGCCAAAGGGAGCAGGCTGTAAACCTGCCGGCGTTTGCCTACGTTGGTTCGAATCCATCACCCTCCACCAGTCGTCTCGCTTCCGGGTTCGTTGGACCCGGGAGGAGCGGCGACGTCGCAGGCTGCGACGTGGGTTCGATCGCGGGAGTAGCTCAGTTGGTAGAGCGTCAGCCTTCCAAGCTGAATGTCGTGGGTTCGAACCCCATCTCCCGCTCCAGCTCTTCGGGGGGTGTCTTCTGAAGAGTGGCCCCGCGCGCTTCCCTCGCGCGAGGCATGTTCCAGTTTCCTGCCCTCATAGCTCAGTCGGTAGAGCGCGTCCTTGGTAAGGACGAGGCCACCGGTTCAAATCCGGTTGAGGGCTCCAACGGGAAATAGCGATCCAGGATGGGGTGGTTCGCGAGCGCGCGACCTCCCGAGAAGTCGAAGGTAGTCATGGCTAAAGAGAAATTCGTACGCACCAAGCCCCACCTCAACGTGGGAACGATCGGCCACATCGACCACGGCAAGACGACGCTGACGGCGTCGCTCGTGAAGGTGCAGGCCAACGACGGTCTCGCCAAGGAGATCAA
>DATIDO010000770.1:0-6132 GCA_035456245.1 Polyangiaceae bacterium | reverse complement strand
AACCGAAAAGCCCAACGCCGACGGCCCCGAGCGCGGCCAAGCCGAGCAGCGCCGTCTTCCCCGGCGCTCGGCCGAGCCCTGCATCGCCCGTCGGCGCGCGCGCCAAAGAAGCAGACGACTGCCCGGCGTCCCACCACGTCTGCATGGTCCAGTCGTAGCCGTTGTAGAAGCTCGGGCGCACCTCCGGGCGACCCAGCCGCTCCGCGTAGATCAGGTAGTGCTGCGTCAGATAGCGCCAAGGCACGACATAGTGGCTGTGGATGAGCACGCGATCGAGCGCTCGCGCCGCACTCCGCTGCGCCGCCTCGGTCTTGGCGTCCAGGATGAGTTGGATCAGTTCGTCCACCGCAGCAGAACGGACGCCAATGATGTTCTCCGAACCCGCGACGTCCGCGTCTTTGCTGTTGAAGGCCCGCCACAGCTCGGGACCCGGCATGCGGCTCTCACGCAAGGCAATCGAAGCAAAGTCGAAGTCGAACTCGTTCACGGTCTTCCGCGAGCTGGCAGCGTCCGAGACGCGCTTGCGCAGCTGAATGCCGAGCTTCGAGAGGTTGTTGTAGTACGCGTCCAGGTACGGGTTCTGCTTGCGCGAGCCTTCGACCGTCAGCACGAAGGGCTCCCCCGCTGCGTTGCGCAGCTCCCCGTCGACGTTGTGCCACCCCGCTTGGGCCAGGAGCTCGAGCGCGCGCGTCAGGTTGCCACGGATGCTGGACGGTGGCCGCGTCGTCGGCTGCTGGTACATGGGCCCGAAGGCTGCCTCGGGAATTTCACCCCGGTGGGGCTCGAGCAACGCGAGTTCGTCGGGGCCGGGCAGGCCGGTCGCCGCCAGTTCGGTGCCGGAGAAGTAGCTGGTCACTCGTTCGAATTCGCCAGCGAAGATCTTGTCGTTCACCCACTCGAAGTCCTGCGCCAGGTTGAGCGCCTCACGGACGCGGATGTCCTGGAAGCGTGGCTTGCGCAGGTTGACGACCCAGCCGTTCATGGCGGGCGGGTTCCGGTGGGGTACCACCTCTTTGAGCAGTTCACCGCGATCGAAGCGCTGACCGATGAACTGGCAGCACCAGTAGCGCATGCGCGTCTCGGCGAAGAAGTCGAACTCGCCCGCGCGCAACGCGGCGACTTGAGTGTCCGCGTCCTTGTAGAGCTTGTAGGTGACGCGCTGGAAATGGAACATGCCTCGCCGCGACGGGGTTTGGCTTCCCCAGTAGTCGGGGTTCTTGAGGTAGACGATGTCCTGGCCGCTGGTCGCACGCTCGATGGTGTAGGGGCCCGTGGCGATCGGGCGCTCGAAGCGCAGCTCGTCGAAGGCGACGGGGGCGCGGCCCTCGACCTTGCCCCAGCGCGACGAGAAGACCGGCAGGCTTCCAGCGACGAAAGCCAGATCGCGCCCGGCTCGCTCGAACCGGAAGCGCACCGTCTCCGGATCGACCACCTCGACTGCCTCGATTTCGCCGAAATAGGCCTTGAATCGTGGACTCGCGCGGCGACCGGTCAGCGTGGTGAAGGAATGGCGGACGTCGTCGGCCGTCAGCCGGGAGCCATCGGAGAAGCGCGCAGCAGGGTGAAGGTGGAACTCGACCGAACGCTCGTCGGCTGCCAGCCGGATGTCATCCGCCAACAGTCCGTATTGCGTGTTGGGCTCGTCGAGGCTGAGGACCGTCAAGGTCTCGAACACCAACTCGCTCAGACCGGGCGCCGGCTTGCCCTTGAGGCTGAAGGGATTGAACTTGTCGAAGCTACTGTTCTGGCTGACGATCGACAGTGCCAGCGTACCGCCCCTGGGAGCACTCGGATTCACGTAGTCGAAATGGTCGAAGCCCGGTGGGTACTTGGGCTCGCCGAAATAGGCGAGTGCGGGCGCCGCCGCTGCAGAGCGGGCCGACGACGCCAAGGCCAGAGCGAGCAGGGCGGCTTGGTAGATGCGGTTCACGTGGATGCCTGGATCAGCGCTCGGGTGTACGGATCTCGCGGCGTCCGGATGACGGCCTCGGTATCACCGCTCTCCAGGACACGGCCGGCGCGCAGCACGTACACGCGGTGGGCCAAGGCGTTGATGACCGCCAGATCGTGACTGATCAGGCGATAGGCGATGCCGTACCTGCGCTGGATACGCACGAGCAGATCGAGCACCTGCCGTTGGATCGACAGATCGAGCGCCGAGGTCGGCTCGTCGAGGATGAGGACCTGCGGCTCGAGCACCAGCGCCCGAGCGATGGCGATCCGCTGCCTTTGACCGCCCGAGAACTCGTGCGGAAAGGAGTCCAACGATTCGATACCCAGGCCAACGTCATCGAGGGCTCGCACCACGCGCTGCTCGACCTCGGCCGCAGTCAGCTCCTGACGATGTACCCGCAAGCCCTCTCCGACGATCTGGCGCACCGTCTGGCGCGGCGACAGCGAGGCGAACGGATCCTGGAACACGACCTGCAGCTGGGGAGCCAAGGCACGGCGCGCCTTGGGGCGCAGCCCGCGCAGCGACGTCTGACCAAACAGCAAGCTTCCGCCGCGAACCGGTACCAAATCCAGAATGGCGCGGGCCAAGGTCGACTTGCCGGAGCCGGACTCGCCCACGATGCCCACCGTCTCTCCCGCCCGCAGGGAAATCGTAGCGGCCTCCAGCGCCACGAAGCGCTCGGAGGCGAACCAGCCCCGCGGCCCGCTGGTTCGGCGCCGGTATTCGACCCGCAGGTCCTGCGTGGACAGCACGAGCGGCGCCTCTTCTTCGAGCGGAGAGACGACGCGCGTGGGCTCGGCGTCCAGCAACTTCTTGGTGTACTCGTGGCGCGGACGCTGAAAGACCTCTTCGCTCGACCCGACCTCCACCAAGCGGCCGTGCTCCATGACGGCCACGCGCTCGGCGAATTTTCGGACCAGCGGCAGATCGTGGGTAATGAGCAAGATCGCCATACCCTCGTCGCCGCGCCGCTTTCGTTCCTGCTCCTGTAGCTCGAACAAGAGCTCCAGGATGCGCATGCGCAGCGTCGGATCCAGCGCCGTGGTCGGCTCGTCGGCGATGAGCAGCTGGGGCCGGCAAGCCAGCGCCATGGCGATCATGGCCCGCTGGCGCTCTCCTCCGGACAGCTCGTGCGGAAAGGCGTCGATGCGCCTTTCGGGCTCGCGCACGCCCGTGCGCTCGAGCAGCTCCTGCGCCCGCTTTCTCGCCAGCTTGGGCGACAGCCCCTCGTGGAGCACCAGCGTCTCGACAATCTGCGAACCGATGCTGAACAGCGGATTCAGGGCCACCATCGGCTCCTGGAAGATCATGGCGATCTCGGCGCCGCGCACAGACCGCAGTTCCCGTTCCGACGCTTGCAACAGCTCGCGCTCGCCGAGGCGGATGCTGCCGGAAAAACGGGCGCCCGCGAGCAGACGCAGAATCGAGTGCGCCGTCACCGTCTTGCCCGAGCCGGACTCGCCTACCAGCGCCAGCCGCTCCCCCGGCTGGATGTCCAGGTCGAGATGGCGCACCACCGTCTTGTCGCGGAAGGAGACCGACAGGTCGCGAATCGACAGGAGCGGCTGGGTCATGAACCCGACCTCAGCAAGTCACTCCCGTGGCGCCGCCCATCGAGGGCATCGCGCAGCCCCTCGCCCACGAACGTGAGCAACAGCAGCGTCACCACCAGCACCCCGAAGGTCGACACCGAGATCCACCAGGCGTCGAGGTTCTCCTTGCCCTGGGTCAGGAGCGCACCGAGGCTGGGCGCGGGCGCCACCACCCCGAGCCCCAGAAAATCCAAGCTGGCCAGGGCCAGAATCGCCGCGCTCATGCGGAACGGCAGGAAGGTGATGACTGGAGTCAGGCTGTTGGGCAGCACGTGACGCCAGATGATCTGCCAGCTCGTGAGCCCGAGGGCGCGCGCCGCCTTCACGTACTCGAGCTGTCGATTGCGCAGCACCTCCGTTCGCACGTACTCCGACAGGTGCATCCAGCCGAACAGCGCGAGCAGCAGGAACAAGAGCGCGAAGCTGTGACTGAAGAGCGACGAGAAGATGATGAGCAGGTACAGCTCCGGCATGGAGCTCCAGATTTCGATGAAACGCTGAACGAACAGATCGACACGCCCGGCGAAATAGCCCTGCACCGCGCCGACCAAGACGCCCGTCACCATGCCGACCGCGGTGAGCAAGAGCGCGAAGGTGATCGAGGCACGGAAGCCGTAGAGCAGGCGCGCCGCGATATCGTAGCCAGCGATGTCCGTGCCCAGCCAATTCTCCCGAGAAGGCGGGCCCGGATGATGCTCCGCCGCCGAGAAATAGTTGAGGGTGTCGTAGTAGTAGTTGTTCGGGGGATAGAGCGCGAAGTTCCCCGGTGCCCGGAGGCGCTCACGCAAGAACGGATCGTTGTAGTCCGCGGCAATCGGCAGGCTCCCGCCGAACGTCCCCTCGCGGTACTCGTTCCAGAGCGGCAGGTACCAAGCGCCCTGGTAGCGAATCAGGAGCGGCCGATCGTTCGACACGACCTCGCCGGCCAGGCTGAGGGCATACATGCCGACGAACAGGATCAGGCTGAAATAGGCGAGTCGACGCTGCTTGAAGCGCCACCACAGCTGACGTCCCGGCGACACGGACGACGCGAGCCTGGGCAGGGGCGCGTTCACGAGGCCCCCCTGGCGTCGAAGCGAATTCGCGGATCGACGATGGCATAGGCCACGTCGCCCAGCAGCTTGGTGGCGAGGCCCACCAGCGTGAACACGTAGAGCGCCCCGAGCACCACGGGGTAGTCGCGACTGTTGATCGACTCGTAGGAGAGCAGCCCGAGCCCATCGAGCGAGAACAGGGTCTCGATGAGCAAGCTACCCGTGAAGAAGGCCGAGACGAAGGCCCCCGGGAAGCTGGTGACGATGGGCAAGACGGCGTTGCGCAGCACGTGCTTGTACAGCACCCGATGGCGAGGCAGCCCCTTGGCCAGAGCGGTGACGACGTACTGCTTGCCGATCTCGTCCAGGAAGCTGTTCTTGGTGAGCAGGGTCTTCACGGCAAAGGTGCCGACGACCGAGGCGATCACCGGCAAGGTGGCGTGCCAGGCGTAGTCTGCGAGCCGGTCCCACGTACCGAGTTCGCTCCAATTGTCCGAGGTGAGGCCGCGCAGCGGAAAGAGATCCCAGAAGGAGCCACCGCCGAACAACACAATCAAAAGCACGCCGAGGACGAAGCCCGGTACCGCGTAGCTCCCCAGCACCAGCAGGCTGGTGAAAAGGTCGAAGCGAGACCCCGCGCGCACCGCCTTGGCGATGCCCAGCGGGATCGACACCAGGTACGTGATGAAGAAGACCCAGGCGCCGATCGACATGGAGACGCCGAGCTTCGAACGGAGGAGCGAGCCGACGCTGGCGTTCCGGAAGTAGCTCTCACCCAAGTCGAAGCGCGCGAAGCGCCCGAGCATGTCGACGTAGCGCTCGAAGGGGGGCCGATCGAAGCCGTAGGTCTTCTCCAGCGCCTGGATCTGCTTGGCGTCGAGCCGCTCGCGCCCACTGTACGTCCAGCCACTGGCGCCGGGGCTCCCCTCCCCGCCCGAGCGGCTGCTCTCTTGGTCGAGCAGCGACAAGGCATGCTCGACGGGCCCCCCCGGCACGAACTGCGTGACGACGAAGGTGAGGGTCAGGACGCCCACCACGGTGGGGATCATGAGGAACAGGCGTTGAAGCAGGTACTGCCACATGGCGGTGGAGCCTCCTCTTTGCCATGTCGCGAAGCTCACGTCTAGCATACGAGACATTCACTTCGCTCAGCCGTGCGACAATGCTCAGCAAATCCGCCACTCCGTCCGCTTTCGTGGACAGCTAGCTAGTTGCATGGGCCCTGGCGGCGGCAGACCATCGAGCCGCAGAGACCACCCGGCAGAGACCACCCAGCCGCTGACCAACTAGCGGCAGAGCTTGCCCGCCGCGTCGCTGCCCCGATAGCAAAGCGTGCGCTTGGTCGCGCGGCTCAGCTTCCAGCTACCGGCGTCATGGCGGAGTCGCAGCGTCGTCTGATCGCCTGCCACCGAGTCGTCGGCCAAGCAGCAAGTGCGCAATTCGGCCACCGCCTCGCTCCCCTGAACGGCGATCCCGCCCAGCGCCGCTGCCGACAGCAGCGTCGCCTGGAACCTCCCCTCCTCCTGAAGAATGCCGTCGTTGAAGCCCTTTT
>DATIDO010000769.1:0-3000 GCA_035456245.1 Polyangiaceae bacterium | reverse complement strand
CAAGATGTTGAAGCCCTCGGCGTAGGCCGCCATCAGCCCGTACTCGATGCCGTTGTGAATCATCTTCACGAAATGGCCCGCGCCGGCAGGCCCGCAGTGGAGATAGCCGTTTTCTTCCTGCTGAACGTCACCGCTGCGCTCCGGCGTCCGCGGCGCGGCGTCGAAGCCGGGCGCGAGCGCCGACCAGATCGGCTCGAGCCGCTGCACGGCCACGTCGTCACCGCCGATCATCAGGCAGTAGCCGCGCTCGAGGCCGAAGACGCCGCCACTCGTGCCCACGTCGACGTGATGAATGCCTCGCTCGGCCAGCACTGCCGCTCGCTCCAGCGCGTGGCGATAGTTGCTGTTGCCGCCATCGATCAGCACGTCGTCCGCGCTCAGCAGCGCCGCGACCTGCTCCGCCAGACGCGGCGTCACGGCAGCAGGCACCATCATCCAAATCGCGCGCGGCGCGCTCGACTTGGCCACCAGATCCTCGAGCGAAGTCGCCGCTGTCACGCCGTCCATGGCCAGCGCCGCGACCGCCTCGGGGTTGGGATCGAACACCACCGCCCGGTGACCGGCGCGCACCAAGCGCCTCACCATGTTGGCCCCCATCCGACCCAGCCCGATCATCCCGATTTCCATGGAGCCCTCCTGCGCCAGAACGCGCCCTTTCGCAGCCCCGAAGGTGCCACGAGATCCCCCCGATGGACACTGCTCGCCGGATGGCCGCCCTTTTTGGTAGCTTGCCGCCATGACGACGCCCACCGAGGTGGCGGTACCCCAGGCCTCCCGGCTCGCCGACGGCGAAAGCTGCGTGTTCACGCTGGCGTTCCAAGGCAAGCCACGCGAAGCCTTCGTACTGCAACACGACGGTGAGTTGGTCGCGTTCCTCAACGAGTGCCCGCACTGGGCCGTGGAACTCGACCTGGGCGACGGACATTTCTACGACGTCGGCATCGAACGCATCTACTGCAAGAACCACGGCGCGCTCTTTCACCCGCGCACGGGGGTCTGTGAGACCGGCCCCTGCCTCGGTCGCTCGTTGATCCGCTTCGCGCTGCGGCGTGACGAAAGCGGAGTGTGGGTCGATCCGGCGCAGGTGCTGCCGTGAGCGACGAGCTCGACTCCGATTCCGAGTCGAGACCTCTCCCCGAGCGCAAGCGACGGCGTTTCCGTTCGAGCTCGCTGCCGGCCGCGCCGCGTCCGGCCTCGGAACCCTTGCGCACCGAGCGTCTCGCTTGGCGCATGGTCACCTGGGTGACGCTGTTCACGTTGGTGACGGCTTTGGCGCTCTACTTGGTGCCTCCCTACCTGCTGCTTTTGCGGGGGGAGAGCGGGCGCGCCGCCGCGCTGGCGCTGACCTGGGCCACGCTGATGGCCGGCGCGCTCGGCGGCGTCCAGGTGTGGACGCTCATCCAGGCGCGCCGCGACGTGTTGGAGAGCGTCGCGGACGAACGCGGCACGCTCGACCAGCCCGCCCTGCCCAAGCTGAACGACGACCCGTGGCTCATCGCCAACGCCTGGGTGATGTTCAGCACGGCCGCCGTGTGCGCGAGCATGACCGTCGCGCGCCCTGCGGTGATCCCGGCCTCCACGGCCATGACGCTCGGCATCTTCGCCTCGGTGCTGATCGCCGCGGCCAGCCTGCCTCTGCTGATGCTGGTGCGACGTGACTTCTTGCAGGTCATGGAACGCATCCCGCCCGAGGTGATGGGTGACATCATCGACGCGCAGGTTCGCGGCGGTCGCCTGCGCGGTCGCACCTCCCGGCGCTTGCTGGCCGCCATCGTCACACCGGTCGCCTTCCTCGCCATCGGCTCCGCGCTGATCGGCTCCGCTCACGTGCGCGCCATGGAAGAGTCCAGGCGCGAGGCCACGGCGCGCGCGGTGGCGACCGCCGTGCTGGGGGGGGCCGACGCGGAGGCTCAGGTCGCCTCGGCCCGCGCCCAGCGCGCGCTCGCTGCGCTCGGCTACCAATCTTGGTGGGAGAGCGATCTGGCAGACGACGCCAAGACGCGCCCCAGCCTGGCCACGCTGCGCGTCCCGCTCGGCGACGACACGGCCTACCTGAACCCACCGCGCAGCTCCGCCTGGCCGGTGAGCGAAGGCGCCCTGGCGCTGGTGCTCACCGCCCTGCTGCTGGCCGGCTACGTGGGTGTGGCGTTGGCCGGTCTGCTGTCACGCGACCTGCGGATGGCCAACCACGGAGTGCGCACGCTCGGCACCGACGCCGCGCTCGAAGGCACGCGCGTCATGCGCCCCGCCCGCTTCCGCGCCGTGGCCGAGCTCGCCGGAGCCATCGAGCTGCTGGCCAATCGCTTCCGACTGTTCGCGCTCGCCCAGGAGCGTTCGATCGACGCCCGTGAATCGGCCACCCGCGCGCGCGGCCGCTTCTTCGCCAGCGTCAGCCACGATCTCAAGAGCCCCCTCAACGCCATCCTCGGCTTCGCCGAGCTCACCCTGCGCGAGCCCACCACCAACGAAGCGCAGAGCGAGAGCCTGGGGCTGATCCTGCAGCGTGGCCGCGAGCTCTTGGCGCTGGTCGAAACCATCCTCGACGCGGCCCGCATCGAAGCCGGACAGCTGACGCTCGAGCGCAGCGACGAGGGGCTGCTCGACATCCTGCAGCAGGCCATCGCCAAGGCCACCGATCTGAGCCAGGACTCCCGCACCGTCGCCGTGGTCGACGCCCCCGAAGATCTGCCGCGCCTGCCCGTGGACCGCCTGCGACTTTCTCAGGCACTCGCTACCTTCATCGGCCACGCGCGCCGCACCGCCGAGCGGGACACGCTGCGCGTGCTCGTCGAGGTGGAGCGCAAGTCGGAGCGCCCCACCCTGGCGCGCCGACGCGTCACCATATTCGTCGAGATCCCCTCGGCGCGCTTCAGCGCTCAGGAGCTCGAGGCCATGCTGAGCCCCGAGCGGCACCCCGGCCAGCACCGCGGCCTGTCCATGGCCCTGCGTTTGGCCAAGTCGATCGTCGAGCTGCACGGTGGCGAGGTGAACATCACCGGC
>DATIDO010000768.1:0-3372 GCA_035456245.1 Polyangiaceae bacterium | reverse complement strand
GAACGCCTTCAGGTGGTCCGCGCTCAGGGTTCTGCGGACTTTTTGCGGACTCGGGCTGCTGGAGAGGCTCTTCGCCTCGTCTAGCCAGCCGCTCAAAACCTACTTTGACCTGCGCAAACATATTGGTGCCCCCGGCAGGATTCGAACCTGCGACACCCGCTTTAGGAGAGCGGTGCTCTATCCCCTGAGCTACGAGGGCGGGGCATGGCTGAAGCTCTTGCTGGAACCTCGCTGCGAGGGTCGCGCTGTACCCCCCGCTGTTGCGAGGCCCTGCCGGGCCGGCCAACGGGGACAGGCTACTGGACCGGGGCGGCGGTCTCGCGCCTGGCTGCCGCTACCCACAGGTCACGCACCATCCGCTGCACGAGCGGACGTGTTCTCAGGGTCTGGTGTCGAGAGTGCGTTGTGTTTCGGCTACGAGCTGCGCCACACGGTCGATGACGGCCTCGAGCGATCCGTCATCGTGTCCAGCGCGGCGCATGGCGTCGTCGGCTCGGGCAGAGAAGTCGTGGCTGTCGAGGTCGAGCCGTGCCACGTCGACGACGAGGCCCTTCTCGTTGGTTGGCCACGAGCCGGCCACGGCATGCCAGGCGTGGGCGCACACCATCAGGGCAGTCGAGCAGCAGAGCATCACGTACGCGCTGTCGCCCTTGGGCAGCCCCTTGCGAGCTGCGTCCACAAGGAAACGAGCCTGCCACAGATTGTCGATGAGGGCAGTGCGCAAGGTGCGCGGGTATGGATCGAGGGCCGTGCGGAGGTCGGCGATGACGCCCTCCGGATCTGCGAGCGGGAGGCACGTAGCGATTTCACCGGCGTAGCTGACGTCAAGGAAGCCCAGCGGATGGCCCGGTTGGGCGTGAAACGCATACTCACCGGCCACAGCTCGTTGGCACTGTTCGCGAACGCGAGCGAGGTCCCGCAGGATCCAGTCGACGGGGGTGCGATCCACCGTGAGCCAACCCCCACCGTTCACCCACGGACCCCAACCGCCAGGGCCTGCCACCTCGACCCGGCCTGTGTCGCTGAAGGCCCCGGTTTCGCGCGTCAGTGCGTCGTGGTCCAAGTCCTCAGCCCGGTAGTAGAGCCCGAGGTCGACGTCCGAGCCGTCGTGATGGGTGCCTCGGGCTCGGCTACCGCCCAAGACGACCGCCTGGAGCCCGGGCACACGGACGAGGGCATCAGCCATGAGCTGGAGTCGTTCGTTCGTGATCACCGACGCAGTTTGATCCAGGCGCCGCCGATGGACAACGTCTGTGGGCTGTGGCCCTACGACGAATGACGTCGCCACGACCGCGCGGCGGCGGATGAGTGCGTCTCTGGTGTCTGCGCTGGCTACCAGACCCGCGCCGTGGCGTGGGCCGACAACTACCCGGAGCAGCAGCTCGTCACGTACGACAGCAGGTGGGCGAGTCTCTGCAGCGACTTCGAAGCCCTCCTGAAGGTCCACCTGGGTCCGGGTTTGGGCGTCCGAGCACGTCGGCTCGACGTCAGTGCCTGGGCTGATCGCCAACCCTGTCATCGACGTCGCCATCGGCATGCCGCAAAGCGTCCGGGCGAGCGAGGTCAGCGATCGACTCAGGCAGGCAGGCTGGAGCGACCCCGGTCGGTCGTCGCTGCGATCGTTGGCTGCGCCGGGCCCGTGGAGATGCCTGCCCGAGATGACCGCTCGCTCCCCGTCCGGAGGCGGACAGGACCGCCACCGGGATCATGGACAGCAGCACCCCCACCCCTGAACGCGGCAGCTCCCATCGGGTGCAGCGCCTCGCAAGTCACCAGTGGGACATGGCGTGCGCCATTGTTGACGGCATCAACATTTGCCGGGCAGAAGGATAGCCATGTCGCAGTACGCCGTCATGTTCCCCGCCGACAACGAGCTCGAGTGGGAGGCTGCCACTGACGCAGAGCGCCAGGTCACGTTCGACACCGACTACGAGTTCGGGCAGTTGCTCGCAGCTCGTGGCGGCGCCGTCACCGGAGGAGCTGGGCTGCAGGACAGCAGGCATGCACGCACCCTCAGCCGCGGCTCGGACTCTCGAACGGTCGTCTCGGCCGGGCCATGGCGGCCTGGACCCGAGCAGCTCACCGGCTTCTTCCTCGTCACGAGCGACGACTACGACGCGCTGGTCGAGGCGGCAGCGGTGCTCGTCAAAGTCCACCCCGTCGTCGAGATCCGTCCGGTCACCGAGTTCTGATGTCGCTCCGGACAGTTGCCCCTCTGACGAACAAGCAAGTGGATGCATTGACGCTGCCGGCGCCGCCGCATCATCCTGCGGAACTCGCTTCCTCCGGCTGGTTGGGTGGGGCTCACCGCGTTGGGACTGTCCTGTGGATGCTCAGGCCCGGCAATCTGGCGAAGCTGCACCAGTAGTCCGCCAGCCCGCGGCCCCATGAGCCGAGGTGCCATCAGGGGCATGAGCGCGCAGCGTGGTGAGCGTTACGCCTCCTGCAGCACGACCCTTTCCATGACGCAGTCGAAGCCCAGCGCCGTGTACGTGTCGGTGGCCTCGGGCGACCCGCTCAGCACGAGAACGGTCTCGGCAACACGCGCCGCCTCGGCGCAAGCGACGTCGAAGGCCGCGTCGGCGTAGCTGGTTCCTTGACGTGGCTGAAACGCCAACCCCATGCGGACCATCCCGGCGATCTTTGGGGTGCGTGATGCCATAGCGACCGGTTGGCCGCCGACTTCCCAGACCAGCAGGCCGCGATCGTCCAGCGGCTGGTCGATGACGAAGGCGACGTGGCTGCGGTCCTCAGGATGCTGCTCGTGGAACGCTGCGAACCAGGTCCGAAGGAGGGGAAGATCATCCACGTCGGCGAATCGGTGGTGGCCTTCGGGCTGAGGACGAGCCCGGATCCCGGTATGTCCCAGCCGCAGAAGGCTCAGCCTGGACCGCGGTCGAAAGGTTCGTCCTCGCTTCGCGAACGCTTCCGTCACGGCACCGACATCTGTGGCGTCGACGCCAACAAGACCTGTCCCGGACACCGCAGCTGGCAGCCCTGAGGCTGCGGACCGATGCAGGGGCGAACAGATGACGGGGTGGTCAGGTAAGAGAACGAAGGCGGCGGCGACGAGATCGTCCTTCTCCCACCACCCGAAGAGTGCCTCGTCAGTGCCGCCCGGCAGCCGAGACCAGAAGTGCGCTTCGATGAGCAAGGCGTTGTTGGCGACGACATCTTCGGCCAGGAAGTGAGCTGCTCGGTCGAGGAACCGATCGACCTCTCGCGTTGTCGTCCATGGCATACGCCACTGTCCCAGTCTCGACGAGAGGCGGCGAGTTCCGCATCGCGTCGAGAAATCCTCGCCGGGGAGTGCCTGCGAGGTCAGACCGCGAACGTCCGACTCTCGGCATGACTGGCCGGGTGCTTCCGCGT
>DATIDO010000767.1:0-6621 GCA_035456245.1 Polyangiaceae bacterium | reverse complement strand
GTCGAGGCGCGAATCGTGGAAGCGACCAGTCGCTACCTGAAGGACGTCGGTATTCAGTGGGGTGGCAACGGCTCGATGTCGCCCACCACGGGCAACCCGACCGGCCTGGCCTTCCCGAACTCGATCGGCATCAACGGTGGTGCGTCGGACGGCAACACGCCTACGGCCGGTTTGAGCCCGTTCACGCGCAACGTGCCCAACCCCAACTTCGCCGTGAACCTGCCGGCCGCAGTCGGTACCGGGCAAGGTGGTGGCTTGGGTCTCACCTTCGGCTCGATCGACAACAACGTGAACTTGGCAGTGCGCCTGACCGCCGCCGAGTCGAGCGGTATGCTGCGCATCTTGTCGAGTCCGCGCATCCTGACCCTCGACAACCTCGAGGCGCGCATCTCGCAGGGTACGTTGATTCCGTTCTCCCAGGTGTCTGCCCAGGGTGTGCAGACGACCTTCCAGGAGGCCAAGCTGCAGCTCTTGGTGCAGCCGCACGTGACGGCGGACGGCAGCGTGCAGATGCACGTCAAGATCAACCGAGACGAGCCCGACTTCAACCAGACCTCGGCGCGTGGTGATCCAACCATTCTCAAGCGCGAGGCCGAGACCGAGCTCTTGGTCATGGATGGTCACACGGCCGTCATCGGTGGCATCTTCACCCGCAACACCGGTCGCAACTTGGATCAGGTGCCGTTCTTCGGTGACATCCCGATCCTGGGCCTGCTCTTTCAGCGCCGTCGCGCCAGCGACACCCGCGGTGAGCTCGTGATCTTCATCACCCCGCGCATCGTCAACCGCGCCGAAGCGCTGGGTCGCTGAGCAGGGTTACCGAGCAGGGGGCTACCTAGCAGGGACCAGCCCACGAGAAAGGCGGCCAGTGGCCGCCTTTCTTCGTTCGGGGAGTCGGGCATGGCCGACGTCACGGCCGCGGCCGGACGCCTCATTCCAGGCCGCGCAGCTTCAGCGTAGCGGCCCAAAAATCGGGTCGGACCGCCAGGGCTCGCTCGTAGCTCGCCCTGGCGCGGGCCTTGTCGCCGGCGAGCGCTGCCGCGTCGCCCCGCAGCACGTGGGCCTCGGGGTTTGCTTCGAACACGGCCAGCGCCTGTTCGGCGAAGGCTGCCGCACAACCGGCGCGGCCTTGCTTGAGGCAAACCTCGGACATCGCCGTGAGCGCCGATGCGTTCTTCGGATCGAGGATGGCGGCGCGCCGCAGCAGGCGCTCGGCACGCGGGACGTCGCCCTGGCGCAGATACTGACGACCGACGACCGTGTCCTCCTTGGCGACCATCTGCCGACGGACCGTGTCGGCCTCGGCGATGCGCAGGGACGTCAGCCACACGCGCAGAGCCTCGTCCGTGTTGCCCAGCTGGCTCTGCACGACTCCCAGCAACGTGGCCGTTTCCAGCTGCCCGGGGCGCACGGCTTCGGCGCGCTGTACCCAGGTCAACGCCTGCGCGGGCGACTGCCGCGTGGCGTAGAGCAGCGCCAAGCCTTCGATGGCTGCGCTCTGTTCGTGCAGGGCCACTGCCTTGCACATCTCGACGTTCGCCTTCGCCAAGTCGCCCTTCATGATGAAGCGGCGAGCCTCGGCCCAAGCCACGCTGGCCTCTGCGGGGGCGTCGGCCGTGCGAGCCGTGACGCCCTGCGCCAACTCTTCACAGCCAGCGAGCTTCTGATCGTCGACTGCGAACGGACTGCGACCGTCCGTCGTCGAGGCGGGCGCTTGGCTCGGAGCGTCGCCGGAGGCGGGGTCGACCACGGCATCGCCTGCAGGCGCATCGCCCGCAGGCACTGCATCGCTGGGGACGGCGCCGGGCTCGCCGGTCGGAGCTGGCTGAGTCGGGGCCGCCTGACTGGGAGCCGACTGAGCGGGGGCAGGCGTCGCCGAGGCACTGCTGGACGTGGCCGAGGCTCGGGTAGCCGCGGGCTTCGTCGTGCCGGCTGAGGACGATGACTGACGCGTGGCGCCCCACGCGATCAGTGCGCCGCCGCCGAGCAAAGCGGCCAAGGTAATGCCGACCAGCTTCTTCGAGCCGCCCGCCGCCGGATTGACGGGTGTCGGAGCGAGCCGTGGAAGTGCGCTGTCCGTAGCAGCGGCTGGTGGGGCGGCTGGTGGGGCGGCGGCCACCGGCTCGCGGAATGGATGAGGGACGGCCTCCAGCGTGGTGGCTGCGAAGGGATCGTGTTGGGACGGGCGGGTGCTTTCGTCCTCGTGCGCTGGCGGCGCGTCGGCGACGACTGGGGCTACCGGGGATCCGTCCGCTGAGCGGGCCGTGTCGATGGGCGCCGACATGACGGGAGCGTCGAAGGGTGAAGCAGCGCCGGCGCTCGGACCCTCTTTGTCCAGAGGACTGCCGCCAGAGCCGTGGGGTGGCTCGCTGTGCTTGGTCAGCTCGAGGGGTTTGCTGGAACTGATTGGCGCGGTCGAGGAATCCGAATCGGAATCGGCGGCGGCTGAGGCTGCTCCGGCCGAGGCTGCAGCTGGTGAGGCTGCTGCGGGCGCCGCGGCCGGTGCTGCAGCGGGGGTCGCAGGCAGTGGCGCTGCGACGGACTTCGCAGGTGGCTTGGGAGCGGCCGCAGGCGAGCCTGCGCCGAGCCCCTCGGGGCCGAGAGGTACGCCCAAGAGCGTCGCTGCGAACGCGCGTCGGGGAGGTTGTGCAGCCGGAGTGGCAACGGCAGGGCTCTGTGCTGCTGCAGGCGGTGCGACGTTCGCGAGCGCAGTCGGGCTGGGATCGGTGGGGGGCGTGGTGGCCTCTGCACCGGACGGGGGCGCGATCGAGTCGCTGATCAACTCGAGATCCTCGACGATGGAGATCGAATCGTCGGAAGCGGGTGCCGCTTGGCGCGCTGGAGTGCGTGCCGGTGGAGGCGGCGGGACCGGCTCTGCCGAATCACCCGGTGGCGGTGGCTCGCTCGCCAGGAACGCCTCGAGGTCGTCGATGAGCATCGACGGCGGTCGCTCCTTCGAGGCCGGCGCAGGCTCGGCCTTCTTCTCTGCCCGTTCGCTCGACGGCGTCTTGTCGCCGATGGCCCTCTCGGCGACCGCAGTGATCTTTTCGACGGCAGGTGGAGAGGCCGTGGGAATGTCGTCCTGCTTGGTGGTGACCGCAGGCGCCACGGGAGTCGGCGCTGCTTTGGCTTCGGGCTCACTCTCGGCCGCGCGATCGAACATCGGGCCCAGGGAGAGCAGGGACGCGAGGTTGCCCTCCTTCTTCGAATCGGGGGCCTTCTCGGCCGAGGCGATTTCGAGAGGTGACTTGATCGCCTTCTTCAGCTCGAGCTTGCCGATCGGTGAACTCGCAGGAGCCTCACGCCGCGCAGGGGCTGCTTCGGCGACAGGAGGCACCGGGGCCATCGGCTCGGGTACCGGCACCTCGGGAGCTGGGACCGCTCCGACGGCCGGGAACGGGGGTGGTGTGAAGCCAGTGCCACCCGCGATGGGCATGCGGCTCAGGCGAGCTTGAGGATCGAGCTTGGCTCGCGCCCACTGCTTGGCGAGACCTTGCAAGCGCTCGGCGATGACGCGGACGCTCATCTCGGAGGCCAGGAGCGAGACGACGATCTCGCGATTCAGGCCCCACAGGCGTGAGAGCTCGCGGCCGCCGGCAACGATGGCGAGACGGGGGCGTTGCTTGCGCTCCGGATCGTCCAGCAGAGTGGTCAGCTCCATGGCACCGCGGCTACCGTGGAGCACGACGAGGTCGGCTTCGACCCGTTCGATCTCTTCTTCGGCGTCGGCAATCTGGCACTCGCTGACGAGCAGTCCGCGCTGACCCAACTCGGTGAGCAGGGCTGTCGGTGACTCGCCGACGCTGACGACGACGACCTTCGGTTCCGCGACCACGCTCGCAGAGTAGAGCGAGCAACGGCCCACCGAAAGCCTCGAGCGCGGATCGTCCGGCCCCAGCGCTTCTAGAAGGTCGCCCGGCGTCCGGCTTCGGGCTCGACGAGGGCGCGAACGATGGCCGTGTGCTCTCGGAACGCGAAGCCATTGGAGGCGGGATGCGGGGTACACGTCGCCCGGCAGGTGCCGCCGGCGTGACGGAGACGTCGCTGCGCACCCCAGGGCTCACTGGGCGAAGGCGCCGTGCCCGAAGCGTCGGCGCTGTCCGACTCGCCCGGTGGGAGCGCCGCCCAAGCCTCGGCACCCAAGGCCAGGAGTGCATCGGGCTGGAGCGTCTCCAGGTGCGCCGGGATCGCGCTGGTATCGTCGAGAAAGGCCACCCTGCGCCAGAAGTCCTCGCATTCTTCTCGGGGCGCCGCGCGTCCGAGCACGAGCCGAGCGACGGCAGTGAACTGCAGATGCTTGAGGGTTCCTGCCACGTAGGCGCCGGTCGACCGAGCCTCGAGACCCACACCGATGTGGCGCAGATCGTCCCGGCCCATCACTCGCGGCAAGGCCAGCACGAGGAGGCGCACCGACGCGTCCTGTCCGTAGTTCGGACCGACCCACAGATGGGGGCGCTCATCGACTTCTCCCGATCGGCTCACCATTCTCGTGTACTGCAGCTGTGGGCCATCTCAAGAACGGGCCCCGGGTAGGCGCAGGTGTGACCGGACTGGCTGGCCGGTCACTGGGGAGACCCGGGAGGACCGGTCGGGGCCGAATCGGACTCCCCCCTTGGAGGGTGTCATCATCGTTGACTCTTGGAGAAATCTGGCAGAAATTGCAGCATGTCATCGCCTGGCGACCTGCCAACTGAGTTGACGCTCGAGCGCTGGACCGAAGGAGGGGTGCGCGAGGGTCGCTGGACGGTCGTCAGTCGTCTGGGCCAGGGCGAAAGCGCGGACGTGCTGTGCGTGCGCGGGGACGGTGGCGAGGAGCTGGCGCTCAAGTGGGCGCGCCCCGGGTATGAGGCATTCGTGGGTCGTGAGGCGCGTGCGCTCGCTCGCCTCGGTGGTGTGGGCGCGCCGCGGCTCGACGCGGTGACTCGGGTCGGCGAGCCCGGGCGAGCCGAGCGTCGCATGGGCCTCTTGATGGAGCGCATCGACGGAGATGCGCTCGACGTCGTCTCCCGAAAGGATGCGTCGCAGGCCAGTCGGCGCCGACTCGCGCAGTCGGTCTTGCTCGAGCTGGGCTCGACCCTGCGGTCGCTGCACTCGATGGGCTGGGCCCACGGTGACGTGAAGCCGAGCAACGTGATGTTGGCGGCCGACGGCCGCGTGGTGCTGCTCGACTTCGGCCTTTCCGTCCCGGTGCAGTCGAGTCCTCGGGGGGGGACGCCGCACTACTGGCCCCCCGAGCTCCATGGCGGCACCGGCTGTAGCGCGCGAACGGCGGACACGTTTGCGCTGGGCGTGTTGTTCGCCGAACTCGATGGCCTCGGTTCCGGCTCGGAAGGAGTGATCGGCAGCAGCTGGGCGACGGCGCTGGCCCTCCCGGCCGTGAACGAGCGGGCCAGCCTGGCATTCGTGCTGGAGCGCGCGGTCGGTGATTGGGACGTCGAAGGCGCGGCGCGCTGGCGCAGAGCCCATCTCCAACACCTCTACCTGGCGGCTCGCTGGTCGGAGCTGACCTGGCGCTGCGAGGCGGCTTCGGCGTTGCCCGAGCTGCGGCTGAGCGGACGCCCCCGCGCTTGGCTTTCGGCGGCTGCGCGCTTGCTCCGTGAGCTCGCCTGGGTCGAATCAAGGGTCGAAGCAGGTGTCGAAGTGGGTATCGAAGCGCGTGCCGAAGCAGGCAGCGCAGCGGGACGCGAGCCCAGGAACGAGAACGAATCGGCCGTTGCGTCCGCAGCGCTCGGGCCGCTCGGGCCGCACGATCGGTCACTCTTTCTCGCGCGGCTCGTGGGACCGCGCGCTTGTCACTTCGACTTCTGGGGAACCGACGAAGACGGCGCATGGATCGAGCGCCTCTGGTCGTTCGCCGAGCGCGCAGCCTTCGAGACTCTCGGGCCGTCGATTCTCGAAGGGACAGCCGCCGCTTCGGGAGCAGGAGCGCCCGAGTCACGCGAGGCTTTCCTGCGCGACGGCGAGGCGCCGGCACCGGAGTGGGTCGTCCGCGATTGGGGTGACGATCCGGTCACTTGGGCCCTCGGTCTGCGAGATCGGCCCCCGGCGGCCGAGTTGCTCGCGCATTTGGAGCGCCGCGACGACCTTCCCGACGCGCTCCGCCTGGAGGCGGCGCGGGTGCTGCGTCGCCAAGGTGCCTACGAACGGGCGCAGGCGTTGCTGGCACCGGGCGTCGGGGAGGCCGTCGAGCTGGAGCGGGGTTTGGTCCTGGCGCGCCGTGGGAACCTCGAGGCCGCGCGTGAATCCATCGAGCGGGTCGCCTCGCTCGCTCTCGATGACACGTCGGCCCATGCGAGGGCCGTACTGGCTCGCTGGTCTTTGGACCGTGGTGATCTGGAAGCAGCGCGCCTTCGGCTCGCGGACGTCGGTGACTCAGCGCCCGTTTGCGAGGTGCGTGCGTTGCTGGCCCTGCAAGAGGGGGATCTGGCTCGCGTCGAAGATCAGCTCACCCGTGGCCACGCCTTGGCGACCCAGGACGAGCAGGCCGCGCGGCTGGAAGGGGTGCGCGGCATGTGCGAACACCAGCGCGGTCACGGCGAGAAGGCACACGCAGCCTTCACGCGGGCCGCCGAACTGGCCGCGCGCTCGCTCTCGGTGCTCGAGGAGGCGACCTATCTGACT